>NZ_JBFTRY010000015.1:0-55498 GCF_056399745.1 Dyella sp. 01N36 | reverse complement strand
CGCCTATTCCTTCGAGCAGGGCTATCTGTATCCCGGCGATGCGATCGGCCATGGCGTGGAGATCGACGAGAAGGAAGCGGCGAAGTACCCGTACCAACCCGCCTATCTCCCGGTCGCGCGCCTGGAAGACGGCACCATGTGGAACTGGTAAGCGACACGATTTCCCTCCGCCGCCGTGTCCTGCACGGCGGCTTTTTTTATGGGCCATCGCTGCCTCTCCGTGCCGCTGGTCTCGTTGACACCACCGCGGCCTTGCCGGAGTATTGGTCAAACCAATATTTCGCAAACAGGATAACCGGTGATGCATCGACCCAGCGTTCGACGAGTCCTTGCTTCCGCGTGCCTGGCAAGTTTGATGGCGATCGCCGCAATCCTGCCCCTGCCCGCCCTGAGCGCAACCTCGCCGGCAGCTGACGGCCGCAACACCCAAGCACTCACCACCGGCTGGCAGTTCCGCTTCGGCGGCGACCCGGCGGGTGTCACCGACAGCAACTACGACGACCAAGGCTGGACCTCGGTCAGCCTTCCGCATACCTGGAACCGCGTGGGCGAATACGGCCTCACGCCGTCGCCGGCCATGAACAACAACCATGGCCTGGGTTGGTATCGCCTGCATCTGGATGTGCCGTCGAAGCTCGCGGGGCGGCGCCTGTTCCTGCAGTTCGACGCGGTCGGCAATATCGCCGACGTGTGGGTCAACGGCGTGCATGTCGGCCGCCATGAGGGTGCGTTCTCGCGTTTCCGCTTTGACGTCACCCAGGCGATCAAACCCGGCGCCAGCAACGTGATCGTGGTCAAAGCCGACAACACCAAGCCGGATATCGGTGCGTCGACCGAGAACGTCATACCGCTCGGTGGCGACTTCTTCATTCATGGCGGCATCTATCGCCAGGTGGCCTTGATCGACACGGACAGCGCGCAGATCGACCTGCTTGATCACGGCAGCCCCGGTGTCTACGTAAGCACGCCCGAAGTCGACAAGGACGCCGCCAAGGTGGCGGTGCTGGCGAAGCTGCGCAATTTCTCCGCGGCGTCGCGCAATCTCACCCTCGTCACCACCATCCGCGACGATGCCAACCATGTAGTTGCCGACGACAGCAGCGCCCTGAAGCTCGATGGCTCGGCCACGCTCGACGCGCGTCGCTCGTTGACGCTCAAGCAGCCACGGCTCTGGCGCGGCCTCAAGGATCCCTATCTCTACGCTGTCACGGTGGAGCTGCGCGACCACGGCAAGGTGATCGACCGTGTCGAGCAACCGCTGGGCGTGCGCAGTTTCAAGTTCGACGCCAACCAGGGCTTCAGCCTCAACGGCGAAGCGCTGCCGCTGCACGGCGCATCGCGTCACCAGGACAGGCTGGGCAAGGGCTGGGCGATCTCGCCGCAGGATCACGCCGAAGACATGGCGATCATGGCCGAGATGGGCGTCAATACCATTCGCGGCGCGCACTACCAGCACGCGCAGGAGTGGTACGACGACGCCGACAAGACCGGCATGATCATGTGGGCCGAAGTGCCCTTCGTGCACCAGTCCTCCTTCACCAACAGCGCACCCAGGCAGGCGCTGATCGACAACGGCAAGGAACAACTGGTGGAACTGATCCGCCAGAACTACAACCATCCCTCCATTGTGGTCTGGTCGGTCGGCAACGAGACGGACATCCGTCCCGTGCAGTTGAAGTTGAAGACACCGGCGCAATCGCTGGTGATGCTCAAGGTCCTCAACGAGGTCGCCAAACAGGAAGATCCCTCTCGCGCCACCGGCTATGCCGATTGCTGCGAAGACGCCATCGCCGGCCAACCGGTGCTGAGCAATGTGGCCGACCTCACCGGCTACAACCGCTATTTCGGCTGGTATTACGGCAAGCCGGAAGAGCTCGGCAGCTTCCTGGACAAGATGCACGCACGCTACCCCGCCATGCCCATCGGCGTGAGCGAGTACGGCGCCGGTGGCGGCCTCACCCAGCACACGGACAATCCGCTGGGAGGTCCGGTCAATGTGTTTGGACGTCCGCATCCGGAAGAATACGAAAGCTGGGTGCACGAGCAATCGTGGAAGGCGCTCGCCGCGCGCCCTTATCTTTCCGGCGTGTGGATCTGGAACATGTTCGACTTTCCTTCCGACCTGCGCGAGGAAGGCGATGCGATCTACCTCAACGACAAGGGCCTGGTTACCTTCGATCGCAAGGTGAAGAAGGACGTGTTCTATTTCTACAAGGCGCAGTGGTCGGGCGAGCCGGTGCTGTACATCACGGGCCGTCGCTATGTCGACCGCGCCTATCCGGTGACCGAGGTGCGCGTGTACAGCAATGCCGAGCGCGCGACGCTCAGCGTCAACGGCCGGGATCGCGGCGTAGCGGCTTGTCCTGAGCACATCTGCGTTTGGCACGACGTAGCGCTGAAGCCCGGCAGCAACAGCGTGCAGGTGAATGCTTCGATCCATGGCAAGCAGCTCAGCGATACGGTCAACTGGACCGCGCCGGATGCTGCCGCTGGCATGCGCATCAAGTCCGGCAGCCTTACCGGCTTGACCACCGGCGATGCGCAGCGCTTCGGCTCGGATAATTTCTTTGTCGGCGGCGAAGGCAAGACGCTCAACCCGTTCCGTCGCGGCGCCAACGAAGCCGGTACGGAAGTTCCGGTGAAGCACATCGCCGGCGCGAAAGACGCGGCGCTCTATGAGGCCTATCGCGAAGGTGCGTTCCAGTACGACGTGCCGTTGCCCAACGGCCGCTGGGAAGTCACCGTCCATGTCGCCGAACCCGATGCCGCATTGGCGGCCTCGCGCACGTTTACGGTCAAAGCAGAAGGTACGGTGGTGCTCTCACACTTCAATCCAGCCAAGGCTGCAGGCGGTGCCCTCAAGGCAGTCGAGCGCCGCTTCCCCGTGGTAGTGAAGAACGGCAGGCTCGTGCTCGACTTCATTCCCGAGGGCGGCCCGGCCATCGTGTCTGCCATTACCGTCACGCCGGGCTAAGCGGCACGCCCTTCTTCACGATCCACCGGTGCGCACTGCGCGCGAGGTCAACTCATGTTCACGCACGGCCGGCGCTGGTGGATCATTTGCCTCGTCACACTCGGCACGATCCTCAATTACCTCGCGCGCTCGTCGCTCGCCGTGGCGGCGCCCACGCTCAAGACGGTATTCGCGATGTCCACGCGCGAATACAGCTGGGTGGTGGCGACGTTCCAGGGTGCATACACGGTGATGCAGCCGATCGCTGGCTGGGTGCTCGATAAGCTCGGCTTGCGGCTTGGCTTTGCGCTGTTCGCCATCGGCTGGTCGATTTCCAATTGCGCGCACGCGCTGGCCGGCAGCTGGATGGGGCTCGCGTTCTTTCGCGGCCTGCTCGGCGCCACCGAAGCGGCGGCGATACCCAGCGGGCTGAAGGTCGTCTCCGAATGGTTTCCACCGAAGGAGCGCACGGTAGCCACCGGCTGGTTCAACATCGGCTCATCGCTGGGCGCCATGATCGCGCCGCCGCTGGTGATCTTCTGCATTCTGCACTGGGGCTGGCAGATGGCGTTTATCGTCACCGGCGGACTGGGCTTGCTGTGGGCTGCACTCTGGTACTGGGGCTATCGCAAGCCCGAGGATGATGTTCGCCTCGGCGCCGAGGAGCGCGCCTACATCTTGAGCGGTCGTGCCGTGGACCCGCCAGCTAAAGGCGTGGATGCGTGGCACACCGTGCTCGCGACGCGGGAATTCTGGAGCATCGCCATTCCGCGCTTTCTCGCCGAACCGGCGTGGCAGACCTTCAACTTTTTCATCCCGTTGTATCTGTCCGAAGTGCGTCACATGGACTTGAAGCATGTCGCCGCCTTTGCCTGGCTCCCGTTCCTTGCCGCCGATGCCGGCTCGCTTTGCGGCGGCTATCTCGCCCCATGGCTGATGCGTCGCTTCGGTGCATCGCTGCTCACGTCGCGCAAGCTGGTCATGACGTTGGGCACCTCGCTGATGATCGGCCCCGCGTGCATCGGCCTGGCCGACAGCACCACCCTGGCCATCGTGCTGTTCTGCGTGGGCGGCTTCGCGCACCAGATGCTGTCCGGTGCCCTGATGACCTTGTCGGCCGACGTGTTCGACAGTCGCATCGTGGCGACGGCCACCGGCATGGCGGGTTCGGCCGCATGGATCGGTGGCCTGGCCTTCTCGCTGGTCGTGGGTGCATTGGCCGACAGCCTGGGCTACCACCCGCTGTTCGCCTGCCTGGGCATCCTCGACCTGCTGGCTGCGATCGCGCTGTGGAGCTTGTTGCGGGAACGGCGTGGTGTGGCGCGGGCGTGATGCCGCGCATCAACTTCCATCGTCCTGCATCGTGAATTAAGGTGGCTGCGCGCTTTTGCATGCACCCTTCATCACGGATACCCGCATGACTGCTCGATGGATGACCGTTTCCGCGCTCGCCTCGCTGTTGTGCCTCGCCATGTCGCCAGCCAACGCGCAGGAACACGTCGCCGGAATCGTTGCCGATCCATGCACGATGGAGAAGGCATCCGAGAATGGAACCGTCTTCGCACGCGACTTCGCACAACTGTGTCAGTACCGCGCGCAGAATGCCGAACTGATGAAGCCCGGCAGTCCGACGCCGCGTGTGGTCTTCATGGGTGATTCCATCACCGAGTTCTGGGGCCAGAAGGACGCGGCGTTTTTCACCAACGGCAAGGTCGATCGCGGCATCAGCGGCCAGACAACGTCGCAGATGCTGTTGCGCTTTCGCCAGGACGTGATCGACCTGCATCCGCAAGCCGTGCACATCATGGCCGGCACCAACGACGTGGCCGGCAACACGGGACCGGCGACGCTGGAACAAGTGGAAGGCAACCTCGCCTCCATGGCGGAACTGGCGAAGGCGCATGGTATCCGCGTCATCCTGGCCAGCGTTCCTCCCGCGGCCCGCTTCCCCTGGCGCCCGGGCCTGCAAACCGTCCCCACCATCCAGGCGTTGAACGGCTGGATCAAGGCCTATGCCGCGCGTAACGGTTTCACCTATGCCGACTACTACGGCGCGATGGCGACGCCCGAGGGCGGCATGAAGGCCGGTATGGCCGAGGACGGCGTTCACCCCACGCTTGAGGGTTATAGGGCGATGGAGCCGCTGGCCGAGGCGGCCATACGAGCCGTCCTTTAAGCGGACCGCGTCGCACGCCCTCCCTCTGGGCGCCGCCATTACACAAGCAGATCAGTTGCTTGCAGCTGCGCCTGGGCGGGTTGTGGACGCCCCCGCCGGACATTGCGCCGCGGCCATTTGACGTAATAAGTTGATCTACAAATAAGAATCATTATCATTGTGTAACTCGCCTCGGGCGAGCCGTGCCGCCACCCGCGGTCACGGCCACGATTCTTCTAGGGTTTCCTCAACATGTCCGCGTCCTTTTCCAGAACTGCGCTTCTGGTAGCGATCTCGTTTGCCCTGCTCGGCCCGGCCCACGCCGACGACCAGACCGAGAGCAGCAACACTGCCACCAAGACCACCAGCGCGGACGACAAGAAGAGCGTGTCGCTCGCGCCGGTCAATGTCGTCTACTCGACCACCAAGACTGAAACGCCGACCGTCGAGATCCCGCAATCGGTGAGCACCATCACGCCCGATCGCATGTCGCTTTACGGCATGCAGAATCTGGATGAAGCGGTGCGCTACATGGCCGGCGCGGTGGGCGGCAGCTACGGCGCCGATCCGCGCAGCGACTGGATCCTGATCCGCGGCTATGACCCGGCGAAATTCCTCGACGGCCTGGCGCTGCCCAGCGGCTCATGGACCGCCGATTCGCGCATCGAGCCGTACGGCCTGGAACGCATCGAAGTGAACAAGGGGCCGTCGTCGGCGATGTACGGCCAGCTGCCGCCCGGCGGCATGATCGACATGACCAGCAAGCGCCCGAGCCTCGATGCACCGCACGAGATCGAAGCCACCGTGGGCAGCTTCGGCCAGAAGCAGCTGGCTGGCGATACCGGCGGTCAACTCGACAATGATGGCCATTGGTTGTGGCGCGTCGTGGCGTTGGCGCGCCAGGGCGATTCCAACATCAAGCATTCCAGGGACGACCGTTACTACTTCGCGCCCAGCCTCACCTGGCAGCCGGACGACAACACCTCCTTCACCCTGCTCCCCCGCTATCAACGCACGCTGTCCGACGGCGTGGGCGGCTTCCTGCCGTCGCAGGGCACGCTGTACCCCAATCCCAACGGCCAGATTCCGCGCGATGTGAATCCGGGGGAGCCGGGCTACGACCATTACTGGAAAACCGACGAATCGATCGGCTACGCCTTCAACCATCGCTTCAACGACGTATGGTCGTTCCGTCAGGATCTGCGCCTGCAGAACGAAAAGGTCGACCATCGCTCGATCGGCAGCCTGGGCCTGCAGGACGACTTGCGCACGCTCAACCGCTACAACTATCCGCTGGTGGATCACGCCAACGTGTTTGCGGCGGACAACCAGGTCGAGGCGAAATTCGACCAGGGCAGCGTGCAGCACAACGTGCTGATGGGCGTGGACTATCTGCATAGCCACAACGACTACAAGTCGGGCTTCGGCTCCGCGCCGACCATCGACATTTTCAATCCCGTCTACGGTCAGCCGATTCCGCCGGCGCCTTATACCTTCCACACCAACAGCTTGCTCGAGCAGCTGGGTGCGTACGTGCAGGACCAGATCAGCATCGGCAAGTGGGGCATCGTCGCCAGCGGCCGCGAGGACTGGGTCAGCAACGACGTGAAGGACTTGATCGCCAACACGCAGCAGAAGCAGAACGACAACGCGTTCTCCGGCCGCCTGGGCGTGAACTACACCACCGATATCGGTCTGGTGCCGTACGTGGCCTACTCGCACTCGTTCAAGACGACCGTTGGCACCACCTTTGATGGCAGCGCGTTCAAGCCGATCACCGGCGACCAGTACGAAGGCGGCCTGAAGTACCAGACGCCGGATGGCCGCACGCTGATCACCGGCGCCATCTACCAGCTCACGCAGAAGAACGCGCTCACCGTCGATCCCAACCACCTGTTCTTCTCGCTGCAGCAGGGCCAGACGCGTACGCGTGGTGCGGAGCTGGAAGCAAATGTCGCGGTGACCGATCACCTGAGCATGACGGCCGCGTATGCCTATACCGACGCCAAGGTCACCCATGCGAACGATGCCACGCTGGGCAAGGAAGTCGCCCTGGTGCCGAAGCAACAGGCCTCGCTGTCGGCCGATTACAACGTGCACGAAGGTGTGCTGGCGGGCCTCGGATTTGGTGGCGGCGTGCGCTTCATCGGCGAGCACTACGGCGATGCGTTCAATCAGTTCCGCACGGGCGGCTATACGTTGTTCGATGCGAATGCGCACTATGACGTGGAACGCTGGCGCTTCCAGGTGACGGCCGCGAACCTGTTCAATCGCCAGTACGTCAGCGCGTGCAATAGCGCGATCTGGTGTTATTACGGGTATCCGCGGGAGATCACGGTGTCGGCGCGGTATCGCTGGTAAGCGGGAGCATGGAACGATTGTCTGTGGGAGCGCACCCTGTGCGCGACAGCCACGCTTTGGTGTATCGCTCCGTAGGTTGTCGCGCACAAGTGCGCTCCTACACAAACAGCTGTGGCGTTCGGGCGAACTAGACCTCCGCAAACGCCTCCGCCTGATGCCGCCGATACGCCTGGTAATACGCCGGCGTGTGATGCAGCTGCGTACCGTCGGACAGCTCTTCGCCTGAGGCGACACGACACACGAAGAACAGGTGCGAACCGATCTCCTGGCTGTGCACGATGCTCAACTCGTGGATTCGCAGCGACTCGGCCACCGCGGGTATCCCGAAGTCCTGCGAGGGGCGAACCGGAAACGGCAAGGCCTGCCAATCCTGCAACGGATGCTTGTGGTGCTCGCTGAGCTTGTAGACCGCCGCTTTCATCGTGGCCGGCACGCTGGACAGCGCCACCTTGCGCAGCTCGCGCATGAAGGGCGCGGAGACATTGGTGCTGCGCAACGCCAGCGAATAGAAACCGCTGCGTTCCAGCGGACCGATCAAGTCCATCGGAAATATATTCTGATGATCCCCGGCTCCCACCGACACCAGCACGACCGGCCGCGGGCAAAGGTAGGCGATCATCAACTGCTGCACCGCTGCGGGCGTCATCAATGCATGCTGCGCCGAAGGATGTTTGCGCATCAGGCGATTTTGCAGCCATGCATTCCACGGGCGGCGCGGCCAGCCGAGGCAGCGATGTTCGCCTTTGGCCACGTGGTAAAGCGTGAGCGTCTTGTCGTCGACAGCAATAGAGGTGGCTTTGGCCAAGTGCAACGTGCCGACGGTGTCGCCCGTGGCACGATCGCTGTATTGGATCACCGCATGGTCGCCGGCATCGACGCTGGTGGCGATGGTCAGCGGCTTGAGCGACGCCACCGTGTGATCGTTGGTGACATCGGCCGAGCCACCGTCCCAGCGCAAACTGGCGTCCACCGCGTGTTGCGGCGGCGCCAGCGCAATCGTCGCCCATTGCGGCAGCGGGCGAACGAACGGCCTTAGCCAGTCCTTCCACATGTCAGCACCGCCGCAACAGCAGGAACAGGTAGAGATCGGTGAATGTGCCCAGCCCGCGTGGAAGCACGCGCTCCAGCCGAAAATGCGGCGCGGCCGCACGCGCCACGATGCGCGGCGCAAAGCGATGGATGTTGCTCTCGCTGGTAATGGCATAGTGGCCGCGCAGCGCGAGATTGAGCAGGTTCGCCCGCCACCATCGATAACGCGCGTCGCCGAGGAAATACGGGTTGAGCATGCTTGCCAGCACGAAGCCGCCGGGGCGAACCACGCCCGACAGCTGCTCGAACAGCGCCGCCTGATCGGGAATATGGTTGAGCACCGCGAAATTCGCCGTCACGGCGCCCACCCGGCAGGCCTGCGGCGATGTCACCGGCATGATCGCCTTGCGCTCGATATCGTCGCGGCAGTGCACGGCCAGGTAACCGCGCATGGCCTCGGACGGCTCATACACGAACGTCGGGTGACCGCTGGCGGCATAGGTCTTGGCATCGATGCCGGTGCCCGCGCCGAAATCGAGCACCTCGGCGCCGGCGGGCAACAGCTCCAGCGCCAGCTTCTGAAAGCGGTCGCGCACCTGCTGGTCGCGCGGCGAGCTCAGCATGATTTGGTGGTACTGCTCGCCCGTATGCATGTGTGGTTCGCCCGACCTCTCGCTGCCCGCAGCGTGCATCGCTTCGGCTCTGCGTGAGTGCCCGGCCGGTTACGGAAGGTTGTGCGGGTCAGGCTCCGTCGCCGCCACGCCGAGACGGAAGCGGCAGCACTGCCCGCCGCGCACGATGCATTCCATGTGGTGCACCTCGCGCCCGCTGGCCGCCTTCATATAGGCCAGGTCGAACTTGCACACTTCCTTGTGTTGCCTGGCCACCTCGTGAAAGACGCAATTGAAGGCTTCGATCTGCCATTCGTCGCGATATTTCACTGGCAGCGCCTCGTAGCCCAGGCGATCGAGCTGCGCCGACAGCGCGCGCACGACCTCTTCGTGGCTCGCCGTGGCCGGCAAGGGCAGCTCCCGCTGGCCCAGTGAGCGGCCCATCTGCTGCATGAAGGCTTCGAGTTGTTCGTCGCCCAGCTGCGTGCGCAGGGCGACGAACATTTCCGAAGCAATCACCGCGTAGTTGCGGGGGAACAGCGCGCTGCCCGTCTCGGTGATGCGAAAGATCGCCAACGGTCGCCCGCCGCTGGGACGCGAGCGGGCCCGCTCCACGTAGCCGTGCGCGATCAGCGCGCTCAGGTGCTGGCGCACGGCGTTATGGGTGATGCGCAGCTTGCCGCAGAGGGTCTCGACCGTGCTCCCGGCGTGTTCCGCCAGCAGGGCCCGCATCAGGCGCTGCTGCGTATCGCCAAGCTGGTCCAGACCGCTCACGATCAGGCTGCCTTGGCCGGGAACTGCTTGGCGATGGCGCCGGCCAGCGCATCGGCAATCACGTTCATATGCTGCTGCATCGCGGTCCAGGTGCTGGCTTCGGCCGTCATGTCGCCTGCCATGATTTCCTCGATCTGTGCCGAATGATGCGCCACATGCCCGGCCAGCAGGCTCGATACCGCCGATTCCGGCAGGTTCGGATTGGCGCCGGCGAGGAATTTGGCGATCTCGCCGCCATTGGTGGCCAGCGCGTTCATCGCCGCCGTTTCGGCGGTCTTGTCGTGCGTGCTGTCGGCCTGGGTGAGCGCCTTCACGCCAGCCCAATGTCCCGCCAGCAAGGTGAACATCTGCTCGCCCGCGGCCTTCCCATAGAAGCTGCCCACTGCATTGGCGATTGCCTTGGCATTGGTCACCACGGCGTCTTCCGCCGCCTTCGCCTTGGCGGCGTCGTGCGCATGCACGGCCAGGGCGTATTCGCGGGTGTGCACCACATGGTCGTGCCACAGGGAGCGCATGGCCGCCTGCAGCTTGGGGGCGGCCACGGGCGCGGCGGTTTCTGCCATGGCCATGCCATCCATCGTGGCAGCGGGTGCGGGCTGGGCGAAGGACAAACCCGTACCGGTCAGGAACAGGGCGGAGGCGAAGATAAGTCGAGCGTTCATTGGTTTTCCCCATGGATGTCGCCGGATGCGACTACGCTCATCCTGGGCCAGCCCTCGAGATACGCAATCAACCTATGTGTAAAGCCTACTACAGCTAGTGCTGAACGGGATCGGGCCGAACCGGCCGGCGGCGAGTGCCGACATCGCGCGGAAGGCGCCCGGGTCGGCTTACCGTGTAAAATGACGGTTTTATTGCCAGTAGTTGATGGTGTCTGCCTCTCCCTGGACGACAGTCCGTGGCCCAACGTTCATTCGCTTGCTTGCACGCCTGACGGACGTTGACGTCGCCCAATCCARACAGTCGCTYTCGGACCGGCTGAGCCAWTGGCTCGACTGGACGCATGCGCTGGCCTTGTCCACGGTGCTGGACGGCCAGCCCTCCGTCGACGGCGGCGATGCCCCCTCCTTCGGCAGTGCGGATGATGAGGAGTGCGCGCGTGCGCGCGTGTCGCTGGCGCAGACGATTGCCGGCGACAAGGCGTTCACCGAACGACAGCCGGCGGACGAGGCGGTCGATTACGCCGTCTTCCGCCAACGCTACTTCGCCCTGCAGCGGAAGATGCAGGCGACCACCGGCCATCTGCGCGGCCGGCTGCGCGACATGCTCGCGCAGAAGAGCCACGACATGGCGCGACTGGCCGCGGTGGATGCGGTGATGGAGCAGGCGCTGAGTCCGCGCGAACAAATGCTGTTGGCCGCCGTGCCTGCGGTACTGGGAAAACATTTTGATCGCCTGCGCGAGGCCGAGGGCAAATCGCTCGACGATGCGCAGGCCACCGAGAACACCACCGCGGTGATCCGCGGCGCCTGGCTGGACGTGTTTCGCAGGGATATGCAGAGCGTGTTGCTCGCCGAACTGGACGTTCGTTTTCAACCGGTCGAAGGCTTGCTTGCAGCGCTTCGCACCAGCTAATTGGGTAGTCATGTTCAGAAATCTTCTTCATCTCGCCGTGTTCGTTGCCGGCCTTGTCGCGGTGTGCTGGATCGGCGCCGGTTACATCGGTTCCAATCCGCTGGGCGCTGCCGTCGCGGGTTTGATTGGCCTGTGCTATCTCGCCGGTGCGCTGGAGTTGCATCGCTATCGGCAAGCCACGGCAACGCTGACGCAGGCGGTGACGGCGCTGTCCGCCGCGCCGGCCAGCCTTGCTGACTGGCTCAGCAGCCTGCATCCGAGCGTGCGCAACGCGACGCGCCTGCGCGTCGAAGGCGAGCGCGCGGCCATGCCCGTGCCGTCGCTCACGCCGTATCTGGTCGGCTTGCTGGTGCTGCTGGGCATGCTCGGCACCCTGCTCGGCATGATGGCGACGCTGCGCGGCACCGGCATCGCGCTGGAAAGCGCGACCGATCTGCAGGCCATCCGCGGCTCGCTCGCCGCGCCGGTCAAGGGCCTGGGCTTTGCGTTCGGCACGTCGATTGCCGGCGTCGCCAGCTCGGCCATGCTCGGCCTGCTCTCCGCCCTGTGCCGCCGCGAGCGCCTGCAGGCCGTGCAGCTGCTGGACGCGAAGATCGCCACCACGCTGCGCGTGTACTCGCAGAGCCATCAGCGTGAGCAGGCTTTCAAGCTGCTGCAGCAACAGACCGAGCTGATGCCGACCCTGGTCGATCGCCTGCAGACGATGATGGCGACCATCGAGCAGCAGAGCGTCGCTGCAAACGAGCGCCAGCTGGCCGGGCAGGAAGCGTTCCACGCGCGTACCGAAGCGAGCTACACCCGCCTCGCCGCTTCGGTGGAAACGTCGCTGAAGGACAGCGTGAGTGAAAGCGCCCGTGCCGCTTCGTCGGCATTGCAGCCCATCATGACGGCCACGATGGACGGTATCGCGCGCGAGACCGTGTCGCTGCACAATCAGGTGAATCAGGCCGTGCAGCAGCAACTGCAGGCGCTGACCCGCGGCATGGAGACCACCACCACCACGGTCGCCGAGCTGTGGAACGCCGCCCTGGCGGAGCATCGCGGCACCAACGAAGCACTGACTCACGACCTGCGCGGCTCACTGCAGCAATTCACCGACACCTTTGAACAACGCTCGGCCGGCCTGCTGGACAACGTCTCCGCACGCCTGGACGCCACCACCCACGGCGTTGCCGACGCCTGGAAGCAGGCGCTGTCGCAGCAGCAGGACGCCAATGGCGAACTCGCCGCGCGCAATCAGCAGGCCTGGGATACGGCCGCGGCAAGTTTCGAACAACGCGCCGCATCGCTGGTCGAGCTGATGCAGCAATCGCATGCGCAGCTGCAAGCCACGCTGGAATCGCGCGATCACGAACGACTGGCCGCCTGGTCGCAGGCGCTCGGCGCCATGACCGACACGCTGGGCACGCAGTGGGCGCAGGCGAGCGAGCATGCCGCGAGCCAGCAGCAGACCGTCTGCGATGCACTGGCGCGCACCGCCGCCGACATCTCGGCACAAACCCAGTCGCACGCCAGCGCCACCATCGCCGAGATCTCCCGCCTGGTCGAGGCCGCCTCCGAAGCACCCAAGGCCGCCGCCGAAGTGGTTGCCGAGCTGCGCCAGAAGCTGTCCGAAAGCATGGTGCGCGACACCGCCATGCTGGAAGAACGCAGCCGCCTGCTGGCCACGCTGGAAACCCTGCTCGATGCGGTAAACCACGCATCCACCGAGCAGCGCACCGCCGTGGACGCACTGGTGGTCACCTCGGCCGACCTGCTGGAGCGCGTCAGCACGCGCTTCACCGACCATATCGAAGCGGAGACCGGCAAGCTCAACGCCGTGGCCGCACAAGTCACCAGCAGTGCCGTCGAAGTGGCGAGCCTGGGCGATGCGTTCGGCGCGGCGGTGCAGTCGTTTGGTCAATCCAACGAGGCACTGATGGAACGCCTGGAGCTGATTGCCAGCGCGCTGGACAAGTCGGTCGCGCGCAGCGACGAGCAGCTCGCTTACTACGTGGCCCAGGCGCGGGAAGTGATCGACCTGAGCATGCTGTCGCAGAAGCAGATCATCGAAGACATGCAGCAGCTTGCCAGCCAGCGCGCCGCGATCGAGGCCGAAACGGCATGATCGACGACCTGGAAGGCGAAGCCGAATCGAGCGCCACGATCTGGGCCGCCTTCGGCGACCTGATGTCGGTGTTGCTGGGCGCGTTCGTGCTGATCCTGGTCGGCGTGATCGGCATGCAGTTGCAGCTGTCGAGCCGGCTGGATGAAGAGGTCAAACAGCGCCAGGCCGAAGCGCAGCGTCGCCAGACGCTGGAGCAGGCCTTGGCAGGGCCGCTGGCCGCCGGACGCGTCACTCTGGTCAATGGGCGCATCGGTATTCGCGGCAGCGTGTTGTTTGCCTTGAACTCCGATCAGTTGCAGCCGGAAGGACGCGACCTGTTGAAGAGTCTTGCCAGTCCACTGGCCGGCTATCTGAAATCGCGCGACGAAATCCTGATGGTCAGCGGCTTCACCGACGACCGCCAGGTGCGCGACGGCAATAAGCAGTTCGCCGACAACTGGGAACTGTCGGCCGAGCGCGCGCTCACCGTCACCCGCGCCTTGATCGCCGAAGGCGTGCCTGCGTCATCGGTATTCGCCGCCGCCTTTGGYGCGGAGCAACCGGTAAGCACGAATACAAACGACGAAGGCCGCGCCAAGAATCGCCGCGTGGAAATGGCGCCAATGCCGCGACCGTCGAATGCCAACGTGGCTGCCCATGAGCCCTGATGCGGCGACCGCTCGCGCGAAGTTAGCCGCGTGGCGTGAACAAGGCGCCGACCGGCTCGATCCCATGCGCTTTCACGTGATGGAAGCGCTGGCAACGCGCGCGTCCAGGCACGAAGGCAAGACGCGGCACATCCTCGATGCTCGCCTGGCCGAACTGATCGAGGCGTACGCGCACGAACTGGGCAATGCGGCGCCCGGCGCGAACACCGATCAGGCGACGACAGGTGCGCCAAGTGCGCTGAATGATCTGCTCGCCCATATCGAAACGGGCATAGCGGCGCGCCTTGAGCACGCCGCCACTCGTGAAGCACTGCCAGGCGCCAGCTATCCCACGCTGGAGATGCTCGATCAGTTCAAGAGGCTCTGGTCCACGCTGCGCACCACCAGCCAGATGCGGCAGTCGCTGGAACAGGTGCCGGAGAATGCGGGCCCCTTGAACTCCGGCGCGCTGGTGCATCGTTCCATCGCACTCATGCGCGAACTGTCGCCGGGTTATCTCGAACAATTCCTCTCGTACGCGGACAGCTTGTCGTGGATCGAACAGATCAACGCAAACGCACCGACGACGAGTGATGCCGCGCGTGCGCCAAGCACCCGCAAACGCGCCAAGGCGAAGCCGCGCGCAAGCTGATTGCCAGTCACCAGCGTAGCCACAAGTGACGCACGGTTGTATCAGCAACGCTTATCGACAGATACGCGCAAGCTAGCTTTTTTAAGGCGTTGAACCGCGATTTTCAGCACGCACCATGCGCGTCGCCATCGTTGCGCGGCGAAACTATTTTCGCCTTTCCTGACGCCAGGCGATCGAGTGCAATCTCTTGCGACGATGCACGTACAGCCATCCCGGAACGTAGTTTCTTTCACGGCGTATTGCGTTTAGACGCCTGCTCGCTGGCGATGCCTCAGCGTATAAATATTCATCACAGGGGCCACACATCACACGCGACGCATGCGCTCGCAAGGGTTGGGGGTCCGCTATGAGTGAAAGCACAAAAACGTTTATCGAGATGGATTGGGACGCGTTTGATCCATGGCGCATCCAGCCGCTGAAACACTGTCTGACTGACCACCCGCTGTTGCAGACCGAACAGCTGGTGGAACTTGGCAAGCGCTGTCGCGGCACCAAGCTCTGGTACGCGTTCAACAGCAATGTCAGCGCCGGCACCGACTTCGACGACGCTGCCAGCTTGTTTCCCACTGCCAAGTCGGCGGTCGATTCGCTACGCGATATCAGCGCGGCGAAGGCGTGGGTGCTGCTGCGGCACATCCAGGCGGACCCGCTCTATCGCGAGCTGGTCGATGCGGTGATCAATCCGATCAAGCCCCAGATCGAGCGCAAGGATCCCGGGCTTTACTACCGCGCGGGCTGGATCTTTTCCGCCTCGCCCAATACAGCCACGCCTTTCCACATCGATCGCAGCCACGTGCTGCTGTTGCAGGTGCGTGGCACCAAGACCGTCTATGTCTGGGACGCCGATGACACCGCCGTATGCAGCGACCGTGCTCGCGATTGCTTTCACATGCGTCACGATTTGAGCCGCACGCTGTGGAGCGAGGAGTTCCGCCAGCGCGCACACGTGTTCAAGCTGGGGCCCGGCACGGGCGTATACATGCCGCTGACCAGTCCGCACATGGTGGAGACCAGCGACGAGTCGTCCACCACCATCAGCTTCACCTACAACACCGACGCCACGCGCAGGAACGCCAAGGTGCATGTGATGCGCGAGATGCTCTTCCGGCTCGGCATGACGCCGCCGGACTATGGCAGGAACCACGTGTTTGATCGGGCGGCATACGCCGCGGCGTCAGCCATCGTGGTGTGTCGCGGCCCGGGTGGGCATCCACCCGCCTGCCCTTCTCTGCTTCACAAGAGCGCGTACGCCGTCGCGGATTAGCTGCGCCGCGGGGTGGCCAACCTCCGCCATAGGCCAGAAAGCAGAGGCCAGCTCCCGCGCTAAAACGTAATTTCCTGCTGATCGGGGCGAAGCTGATATCCGCCGCGAGGGCAACGGGCGAATGCACGCCGGCGGGGAGATCCCCACCTGCTGAAGACTACGTAATTTTGCGCGAACCGGACGACGGTCTGCCGCGTGCCATCAATTCCGGTGCGGAAGCGGCGCTAAGTGTTTCATCGCTGCGACACGGACGGTCGCAGCGCGAATGCAAGGCATGCGGCCAGGCCCAACATATCGAGCCAGGCAAACCAGTCGCCCCAGCGGCCGTAGAGCGTGCGTGTTTCACGCAACGGCAGCTCACCGACCAGTTCGGCGTCGTGTTGCTCGCTGGACGCTTCGGCGACCACGCGGCCGCGATCATCGCTCAGGGTGAGCCGGCCGGAACGAGGTGCACGCGCCACGGCAAAGCCGTTTTCCACGCCGCGCATGATGGCCATGCGTCCGTGCAGCCAGCCGTCGATGCTGAAATCCCATGCCGGCACCAGCAGCAATTGCGCATGGCGCGCGGCGTAGGCGCGGCCAATGTCGTGGAAGTCCATGTCCTTGCATACCGCCAGACCGATCCGCGGCCCGTCGCCAAGCATGGTGTAGCCGCTGCCCGGCGTGTACTGACGCTCGAAGCCCGGTATCAGGTGCTGCTTGCTGTAGGTTGCCGGCGACGCCGCTGCCGGTTGGAACACCGCCAGCATGTTGCGTTCGGCGCGGGGATCACCCTTGAAGTCGATGCCGGCCGCCACGGTGATGCCACGCCGCGTCGCCAGCTGCGCCAGCGCAGGAAGGTTGGCATCGGGCGTGGCGAACGAGGTTTCGGGTATCAGCACCAGATGCGCGCCCTGGTCCGCGAGACGACTCACGGCATCGACATAGCGCGCTTGCAGGGCCTGGCCATCGGCATCCGCCAGGGCGGGACGGATCGGCTTTTCCAGCGACACCAGGCCGATGCGCATCGTAGACACGGCTGGCGCCTGCAACCGCCAGCCGCCATAGGCAAGCGACACGGCGAGCACGACGGCGGTCGACACCGCCACGATCAAGCGGTCTCGTTTTGCAGCCCGCGGTGCGAGCAGCACGGCGATCGCGGTGGGCACCAGCAACACCAGGAAACTGATACCCCAGAGTCCGGCGACTGCGGCCACCTGGAGGATGGGCAGGGCATCCATCTGGGTGTAGCCGATGCTGCCGAAGGTGCCGTGCGGCGAAAGCAGGCTGCTGATGTATTCGATGGCAAGCCAGGCGGTCGGCACCGCCAGCGTCGCCAGCAAGCTGCTGCCACGCAGCAGCAATCGACGAAACAGCAGCACGCACAAAGCGAGCGCCACGCCCGGCATGCCGATGGCATACGCAATGAACGGCAGCGGCAAACCGATGTAGTGGTGCAGGTAGTCCCACTGGTTGAAGCCACCGGTCGCGAACGCAGCGAAGGCAGCGAGTGCAGCCACGGGCGCACGCACCCTCGGCGCGAGCCACAGCACCGGCAGCGGCGCCAGCCAGGTAAGCCACCACAGCGGTTGCACGCCGCTGCCATACCACCAGCACAGGGCAGCCAGCGCTGTCGCGCCCAGCCAGGTCAGAAGAGCGGAACCATCAAGCCTTGATGCCATGGATCAACCTCTCCATCGATTGCAGATAGAAAGCGCGGAACGCCGCCTCGTCGAAACTGAAACGACCGGCGCGATAAAGGGCGACCAGACCGTGCTGCTGGGCCCAAAGGGCCATGGCGACATCGTGCGGGTCGTCTTGCTTGAGCACGCCCTTGGCCATCCCTTCGGCCACGGTGTCGACCACGACATTGAAGGTGGGCGACAGCCCGGCGCGGAAATCCTCGGGATAACGGCGTGCGTCGTCGCGGCGCACCGAGAAGGCGTGATCGAACAGGTGTGGGTGCGCCAACGCGTAATCGAGATAAGGGCCAGCCAGCGCCATCAGTCGCTTCATCACGTCGCGGCTCTTCCCGCGATGCGCCTCCCACTCATGCGCGACGGCCTTGAAGCTGTCATCGGACAGCTGCTTCAGCAATGCATCGCGAGTCGGGAAGTGCCGATAAATCGCCATCGGGGTGATACCCACCGCCTCGGCGACGCGGCGCATGGTCACTGCGTCGGCGCCTTCGCGATCGAATAGCCGATGCGCGGCCTTGAGGATTTTTTCGGCGGTGGTGAGGCGGCTCATGTATACACTGTATACATGACGGACGGGACGAGGCAATGGCCCAGACGTCACGGCCCGGGCACTTGGAACTTCCAGCATATCGGGGCGGCGGCCCGCCCCGGACTCAGGAGCGCAGCTTGTATCCGGTGCGGAAGATCCAGGCCACCGCCACGGCGCACAGCAGCAGAAAGCCCAGGGTCATGCCTGCGCTCAACACCACGTTGACGTCGGAGTGTCCGTAGAAGCTCCAGCGGAAGCCGCTGATCAGATAAACCACCGGGTTGAACAGCGCGACCTTCTGCCAGAACGGCGGCAGCATGCCGATGGAATAGAACGCGCCGCCAAGGAAGGTGAGCGGCGTCACCACCATCAACGGGATCACCTGCAGTTTCTGGAAGTCATCCGCCCACAGGCCGATGATGAAACCGAAAAGGCTGAAGKTCACCGCCGTCAGCAGCAGGAACACGATCATCCAGCCCGGATGCAGGATGCTGTACGGCACGAAGAAACGCGCCGTCACAAGGATCAGCAGCCCGAGCATCACCGACTTGGAAGCGGCCGCGCCCACATAGCCCAGGATCGCCTCCAGCGCTGACACCGGGGCGGAAAGCAGTTCATAGATGGTGCCCGACCACTTGGGCAGATAAATGCCGAACGAGGCGTTGGAGATGCTCTCGTTGAGCAGCGACAACATGATCAGGCCGGGAATGATGAAGGCGCCATAGCTGGTGCCCCCGATCTCGCCCATGCGCGAGCCGATTGCCGTGCCGAACACAATGAAATACAGCGACGTCGACAACACCGGCGACACGATGCTCTGGGTCAGGGTGCGGAAGGTGCGGGCCATCTCGAAGCGGTAGATGGCGCGGATCGCGGGGAGATTCATGGCGCACCCCGCACGAGGCTGACGAAAATATCTTCGAGCGAACTTTCCAATGTATGCAGGTCCTTGAAGTCCACGCCGCGCTCGGCCAGCTTGCGCAGCAGTTCGGCAATGCCGGTGTCTTCGCTCTGGGCGTCGAAGGTATAGATCAACGTGGCGCCGTCGTCGGCCAGCTCCAGGCCGGTTGCATCCAGGCCCTCGGGCAGCGCCTGCATCGGCGTCTGCAGCGTGATGGAAAGCTGCTTCTTGCCCAGCTTGCGCATCAGTACATCTTTTTCTTCCACCAGGATCAGCTCACCGCGCGTGATTACACCCACGCGGTCGGCCATTTCCTCGGCCTCCTCGATGTAGTGCGTGGTGAGGATCACGGTGACGCCGGTTTCGCGAAGCCCGCGCACCATCTGCCACATGTCGTGGCGCAGTTCCACATCGACGCCGGCGGTGGGTTCGTCCAGGAACAGGATGCTGGGCTCATGCGCCAGCGCCTTGGCGATCAGCACGCGGCGCTTCATGCCCCCGGACAGGGTCATGATCTTGGCGTCCTTCTTTTCCCACAGCGACAGTGCACGCAGCACTTTCTCGATATGCGCGTCGTTGCGCTCGCGCCCGAACAGGCCGCGGCTGAATCGCACCGACGCCCAGACCGTTTCAAAGGCATCGGTGGATAGTTCCTGCGGCACCAGGCCGATCTTCGAGCGCGTCGCGCGATAGTCGCGCAGCACATCGTGACCATCCACCGTCACGTTGCCGCCGCTGGGTTTGACGATGCCGCAGATGATGCTGATCAGCGTGGTCTTGCCTGCACCATTGGGACCGAGCAAGGCAAAGATCTCGCCACGCCGTATGTCCAGATCGATCGCCTTCAGCGCCTGGAAGCCGCCCTTATAGGTCTTGCTGATGCCTCGTATGGAAACGG
Source organism: Dyella sp. 01N36 (assembly GCF_056399745.1). Classification (NCBI taxonomy): domain Bacteria; kingdom Pseudomonadati; phylum Pseudomonadota; class Gammaproteobacteria; order Lysobacterales; family Rhodanobacteraceae; genus Dyella; species Dyella sp. 01N36. The sequence goes on along the minus strand of NZ_JBFTRY010000015.1, from coordinate 35,384 downwards.
CTTGCTGGGTCAGGTGGGACGAGTCGTTCATGGGGTTCCTTGGTTCGAACGCAGCTCAACCATGAGGATTCTAACCCCGACATTCAATGGCCACGTGACACGAAAGGTTCGCTTGCAGGCATGAGGCGCCGCGCTTCATGCGACTGCGCCTCGGCGGGAGCGGCGTCCACTCCGGTGCTGGCAAGATCCCGCGGGATCAGTGCAAGGCCTCGGCATCCATCATGGCCTGCTGGAGTTGGGCATGGGCTTCGTCCGCCTTGCGCTGGCGGTCCGCCATCTTGTCGGCGCTCTTGCCCTGCTCCCTGGCTTCCTGCAACTCCTGATCCCGCGCGACCACCTTCTGCTGCGCCTTGGCCACCTTTTGTTCGGCATCGGTGCGCAACGATTCATCCGAGCAATGCGCTTTCACTTGCGCCAAGGCGGTCTGCAGTCCTTGCACGCGCGAGGCGTTGCCGTGGGCCTGGGCATAAGTGATTTCCTGCTCGATCGATTGGCGCTTGGCATCGCAACCGCCCGACTGGGCGAGCAGTACAGCTGGGCACAGGGAAGCGGCAAGAAGGGCCAGCGAGGTGACGACTTTCATGGGCGACTCCTGGAGTGATCGAGGGGAGCGCCAACGCAGCGGCGCCCTTCCTCATGGTCCATTCGTCGAGTGATCGTAATGTGTTCGCCGCGCCCTGCTCAGCCTGTGAGCACTCGCTCGGCATACGCCTTGAAGGCAGCGGAGACGGCCGCCGGTTGATCGATCCACGGGAAATGACCGGCATCCGGGATCGCCGCCGTCATCACGTTGGGCGTGTTGTAGCGCGCGGCCGACCATCCGCGCTGGCTCACGATCCGGTCGCATTCGCCCCACAGGCGCAGCACCGGTATGTCGAGCGGCCACCAGCTGGCCGCATAGGTGTGATCGAAGTGGGCGTCCGACCATTCCACCGCCGCGCGGTTATAGGGCATGCGCGCCAGCAGGGCGCGCCCCGCTTCCAGCGCTGCGGGCGTGAAGTTCCACTCGGCGGAGGTGACCGCCAAGGTGGTGAGATTCTCGACAGAGGGGTCCTTCGTGTACGCGACGACGGCCTGCTCGAAAGCCGGCAGGGGATCGCGCCTGGTCATCGCCACGTATTGGGCATGCCAGGCGCAATCAGGTGCGGTATCCAGCAAGGCCAGGCCGCGAACCACGCCGCGCAATGCCGGCGTGGCCAGCAGATACATGCCGCCGGTGGAGTGCCCCACGAAAACAGCGTCGCCAACGGCCTGCGCGGCTTCGATCAGCACCTGCGGCCAGTGCGCGAACGGGTCGTCGCTTGCGTGCTCCGTATTCGAACCGTCGCCCGGAAGATCAATCAGCCAGATATGGCCGGGTACGACCATGGCATCGGCCAACTCCTGCAGGCTTTCCGAACCAATGCCGGGGCCGCCGGGCAGCAACAACCAATTGAGCGTGCCGTGCCGCGATGAATGAAGACGCATGCGGACGCCGGAGTCGGTAAAGCGCGTTTCCATGCTTTGCTGTTCTCGAAGGGGGAGCGGTCATTATCGAGCCGTCCGCGAGCGCGGACTTTCCAAATCCCCCGATTCAACCCGCGGCGTGGACGTTACCGCTCCTCGACACGCAGCACGCGCGCCCGGCTCACATTGCCCCGGGCGACCGCATGGAACTTCCACGTCTGCCCGGGCGCGAGGTTATGCACCTGATCCGTCGCACGCCCGATGGCATGACCCATGGCGTCGAACAAGCGGAAGCTCACCCGAGCCGAATGCACCGGCACGCGACCCACGTTGGTCAGCGTGCCCACGACTTTATTGTGCCCCGGCTTCACGTCGCGTTCGACCCGATAAGCACCCAGCCGCACATGCCGCACCGGCGCACCCGCAGCGACGGCCGACGAACTCACCACACATCCAAGCAACACCCACCACACGATCGAGCGACGTTTCATTGCAATCAGGGACAGCACCAGGGACGAAGCGCGCAAGTCTAGATTGATTCGAGCCCGTTGCGCAGTCACTTCGATCACAGCAAGCCAGCGGCGTGGCCGAAGCTCAGCGGGTTGCCATCCGTATCAGGGATGTTGATAGCCGAAGCGCTCGCGCAGTCGCGGCGTGGCGAAATCGATGAAAGCGCGTAGTTTCAGGGGCATCTGCCGCTGGCCCGGATACACCAGGCTCAGCGGCATGGGAGCAGGCTCATAGGCCTGCAGCAAGCGCACCAGCATGCCGGCTTTCAGCAGATGATCGACTTGATCGGCCAGGACACGCACGATGCCGCCATCCTCGGTGGCGGCGATCACGGCGGCTTCGGCCGAATTGACGCTCAGGCGCGATGACACCTTGACCACCCGCGAGGCCTGACCCTCGCCGAATTCCCACATGTCCGCCGCCGAGTAGCCCACGTAAGTGATGCAATCGTGCGCAGCAAGATCTTCGGGTTTCTGCGGGACGCCACGTGCCTGCAGATACGCAGGACTGGCGCACAGCACACGGTCGAGCAGTGCGATGCGCGTGGCTACCAGGGTGCTGTCGGGCAAGGCGCCAAGTCGTACGGCAAGATCGACATGATCCTCCAACAGATGGCTGACCTGATCGCTCAACTGGATGTGCGCGCGAATCTGCGGAGCGCTGCGCAGGAACGCGACAAGCACCGGGACCACGTGATTGCGTCCGATCACTACCGGCGCGCTGATGATCAATTCACCCTGCGGCGCGCGGTATTCACCGGCGGCGGTGCGTTCGACCTGCTCGATGTCTTCCAGAATCTGCCGACAGGAGGCGACGTAATCGCGCCCTGCATCGGTCAGCACGAGTTTCCGCCCACCGCGCAACACCAGGCGGACATTGAGGTGCGCTTCCAATTCCGACACGCGGCGGCTGACGGTGGCCAGCGGCATATGCAGCTGCCGGCTGGCGGCGGAAAGGCTGCCCGCGTCTACCGCCGTCAGCAGCACGGTCATGGCTTCGAGTCGGTCCACGGCCTCTCACCAGATGAAAGGGTGCCTTCCGAATTTACCGTCTAGTGCCCGGATTTGAAAGGATCTAGCCTTTGCGTCCATGCGATGAGCCCTTGAAACACATGCTCCCCTTACGGCGACCGGCCAACCGGGGGACCTCTGGAATTCGTCACGAAACTCATCACGGCCGGGACCGCCTGAGGCGGCATCACTCCCTTTCCCCCATCTCCTGGAGTTTCCTATGAACATCAAAGACGCCACTGTTCTTGTCACCGGTGCCAATCGCGGACTCGGCCTGGTTTTCACCCGCGAGCTGCTCGCCCGCGGCGCCCGCAAGGTCTACGCCGCAGCGCGCGACCCCGCCACGATTACCGAGCCCGGTGTGCAACCTCTGCGGCTGGACGTCACCAACCCGGACGACGTGGCGGCTGCCGCCAAGCTCGCCTCGGATGTGACGCTGGTGATCAACAATGCCGGCATCGCCCAGGCCGGCGGCTTTCTTGCCGAGGACAGCGAAGCCGTCACGCGACGCATCTTCGAGACCAACTTCTACGGCATGCTGAGCATGAGCAAGGCTTTCGCGCCGGTGCTCAAGGCCAACGGCGGCGGCGCCTTGCTCAATGTGCTCTCGGTCGTCTCGTGGGTGAGCGGCGCGATGGCCGCCTATTCAGCCAGCAAATCCGCCGCGTGGTCCCTCACCAATGCGCTGCGCCTCGAACTGGCAGGACAGAACACGCAGGTGACGGCGCTGCATATGGGCTTTGTCGATACCGATCTTGCCCGTGACTTCGATGCCCCGAAGTCGACGTCGGAGGACATCGTCAAGCGCGCGCTCGACGGGCTCGAAGCGGGCGAGGATGAAGTGCTGGCCGATGAGCGCAGCGTGCAGGTGAAGCAAGGCTTGGCAGCAGCGCGGCCCATCTACTTGCCGCCACGCTCCTGAAGTTCGGCATGGAGGTGATCGCCCGCCAGCGCGCAGCCTCCAAGCCTGTTCCAAGGGTGATGGCGCGCGGGATTCGATCACGTGTGGGCTATGGACTTACAACACCGAGCGCCTGAACATGGCGCTCGGTCGTACCTCGATGCAGGATGGTCCCGCTTGCTCCGCGTTGATTGGCAACCGCTGGAAGCGCAGGACCCGCTCCGCTGCAGTAGCTTGTTCACCTCCCCGTGCGCTTGAGCCAGTTCGGAGGCAGTTCGTGGCAAGTGATGTGCTGGATACGAATAGCCTGTTCGAAATTGCTTTCGAACTCCCGCCCAAGGGGAGCCGCCGTTCGGCGGCAGCCGTCTACACGCAATTGCGTGCCGCCATCCTGGATGGTCGCTTGGTCCCTGGGGCCAAACTCCCGGTGGAACGTCAGTCGGCGACCTTTTTCGGCGTCTCAAGAAACACGGTTGCCCGGGCTTATGCGCGACTGGCGCTCGAAGGATGGGTACAGTCCCGGCAAGGCTCGGGAACCTACGTACTGCCCAAGCAAAAACGCCCGCCGCGTGAGCGGCCCTCGACACGGCAAGCGCCCGATCCACGCCTGAATGCGCTGTGGTCGCGACCTGAGCTGGCACAGGCGCTGAATTTCTGGAACGACAGTCAACCGGGAACCTCGACAAGCACCGCGAGGTGTCTGGATTTTCGTCCCGCGCTGGTTGATCCGCGCCTGTTTCCATTCGACATATTCCGCCGGGTCAGCGCCAAGCAACTCCGGCGAATGGAATTGAAGCCTCCCGCCTTCAAGAGCCCGCAGGGCAATCAGGGGCACTACCCGTTGCGGGCAGCCGTTTCGACGCATATCGGCGTGTCGCGTGCGGTTGTCTGCGAGCCCGACGATGTGCTGGTGACCGCCGGCGCGCAACAAGCCTTCGATATGCTCGCCCGAGTGCTGGTGACCCCAGGGGTTACGACAGTCGCCATTGAGGATCCTGGCTATCCACCGATGCGTGCGGCCTTTCTCGCTGCCGGCGCGAAGGTAGTACCCATACCGGTGGACGCGGAAGGACTGGTGGTTCACGCCTTGCCGGACTCGGTACGCATCGTGTGCGTTTGTCCGTCGCACCAGTTTCCGTTCGGCGTCTCCATGTCGATGCGGCGGCGATCGGCATTGCTCGACTTTGCCCGCAAGCATGGCGCGGTCATCATTGAGGACGATTACGACGGAGAGTTCCGCTACGACGGCGCTCCGCTGCAGGCGCTGCGTTCAACGGCCACCGCGAATGAGGTGTTCTATGTGGGAACCTTCTCCAAGTGCATGTTTCCCGCATTGCGCCTGGGCTTCATCGTGGCGCCCCCATGGGCCATGTCGGCGCTGGTCACGGCCAAGAACTGTCTCGACTGGCATTGCCCGACCTTGACGCAAATGGCCGTCGCCCGTTACATCGCGGACGGCCACCTGGCGCAACATGTACGCAAGCTCCGTGATGTGTTTCGAAAGCGCAGAGATCTACTGGTCGACATCCTCCGAGCGGATTTCTCCGAAGAACTATCGCCGATGCAGTCGCACTACGGCATGCACGTGTCGGCGTCCGCGACGCAACCCCATCGCTTGGAACGCGTCACGGCACGATTGTCGGAGTCCAACGTGCATTTGCATTCCTTCGAGCGCTATTTCTTCGGCTCGCCAACATCGGAAGGACTGGTATTCGGCTACGGGGCGGTTGACCTCAACGATATCGAACAAGGGCTCAAGGCGCTGCGCCGCGTGCTCTAGCCACGCCCGGTCGTTCGCTACCTGGCGCCCCGCGTCCAACTCGCGCCCATCGAAGTGGACCACGCGAGTTTCTCCTCATTGGCCCCACAGGAACGATCGGTTTTCCCTAGAGTCACGCCTCAGGCTTGGCTAAATGGAGAAAACGATGACGTGGAGACTGCAATTAGGTGGAGGCATGCTGGCAGGTGTCCTGGCCTGCCTGTCCCTGAGTGCAAGGGCCGAAACGCCGCGCGACGGGTCCCATGACTTCGACTTCGCTCGCGGTGCGTGGCATACGCACGTGACGCAAGTACTCGACCCATTCGAAGGCGGGACTCACACGGTCACCATGGACGGCACCAAGACGGCGCGGCCGGTCTGGAATGGCCGCGCATGGCTGGAGGAGATCGAGGCCGACGGCCCGGATGGACACTGGGAGGGCGCCACGCTCTTCGTCTACAACGCCAAGGCCGGGCAATGGAGCCAGACCTACATAGACGGCGATACGGGAGCGTTCGAGGCTCCCACGACTGGCAGCTTCAAGGACGGTCGCGGCGAGCTATACGGCACGTCCGTCTATAAGGGACGTACCGTGCTGGTGCGTGGCGTCTGGTCGGACATCACCACCAACTCCCACCGCTTTGAAATTGATTACTCCAGGGACGGCGGCCGAACCTGGGCGACTTCGTTCAAGGCGTACTTGACGCGGGTCAAGCCATAGCGCGGATCCAACCGTGCTTCTCATGGTCGAAAGCGTTCGCGCGGCACGTCGCCCTTGCCATCAGAGTTGCTGCGCCACCAAGGCAAGTCCGGCGCGGAACATCGTCGCGCCACCATTGGAAGGATGGCGGATCTTGTCGGCGTGTACGCCCAGCTTGCGCAGCGAATCGGCGGCGACATTGCCCACGGCCACCACGGTCACGCCAGGCAACGCAGCCATCAGTTGCTGCAGCAGTGCCGCGCCCATGGCCTTCTCCGCTTCGTTGGGCGCACGGTTCGACAAGGGCGTCGCGCCGTGCGGATGCCATGGGAAGGCGCCCCACAGGACGGTGTGATCCATCAAACCTTGTTCACGCAGCGCGTGCCACACGATGGTGGACGATGGCTCGCGCCAGGGTAGCCGCCGCGAAGTAAGTCGGCCGTGCAACTTTCCGATACGCGGCACGCCATCCTCCAGCAGCAGAGCCTCGGAGGTGAACGGGCAACCGGTGATCCGTGTGCCTTGATAGCCTGGCGCCTCGCCGACCAGCAGCAACCTCGGTGCAGGAGCAGACAGATGCAGCCTCAGGCGTTCGCGGCGGCCTTCGATCGCGGCGGGAGCAATGTCGTCGCTGGAGATAGCGTTCCACGGATCGAAGACGTGCGGTATACCGGCGGTCGGCGCCGAGTAGAGTGCTTCCAGGAAGGCTTCGATCTTCGCAGTAGTGCGCATGGCCATAGGCATAAGGCTTAGTGATCTTCCACGAGCGCCATCCGACGCGCCATCCAGTCCATCCGACTTTACGCCCTGATCGCCTCGATCAGTGCTCTCAAACCCGCCGACTGATGTTTGCGACTCGGAAAGTAGAGGAACAGATTTTCCTCCGTCGTGCACCAATCCTCCAGGCAGTATCGAAGTCGACCATCGGCGATATAAGGCGCAGCGCGATCCTCCCACTCATAGGCAAGCCCTACGCCTTGCGCCGCGGCATCGACCATCAGTTCCTGGCTGTCCAGGGCGAGTGGTCCATCGACGTCCACCTGGATGGCTTCGCCCGCCTTGGTGAATTCCCAACCAAAGATGGCGCCGCTGGGAAAGGCGTAGCGAATGCAGAATGTCGTTGCGTTCCTGGCTTCCGATGACGCGCCGTTTGTTTCGGGGCATGGATTGCTGGTGGATGGTGGTTGGTCGATCGCCTGATCGCTTGCAGCACCAATGCACTGCATCCCGAGCAGCACCGATGTGTGCTGCTCGACGCGCGCTGAAAATGCGATCAATGGCCTTTTGAGCTGCTATCCGTTGCGCGTCACAGCCGCTCCATGCGCAGCCACGATGGATCACCGAGCCATGCGCGCTGAAAAGCCGCTCGCGCCGCGGCCGCTTCGCTTTGATGGCCCAGCGCATCTTCGCTTTGGGCCAGTCCATACAACGCCCAGCCGTTCTGCGGCGTTTGCTGCAGCGCTGCCTGGAATGCTCGGCTGGCTTCCTCAAATCGCCCCGCTCCGAACAAAGCCGCGCCAAGCGACTGGCTGACCGGGTAGTACCAGTACGCGGGCTCCTGATAGGGAATCTTGCGCTCGAGCGTGATGGCTTCGCGATAGTGATCCGCTGCCTCGTCGAAGCGGCCTTGCGCGTGCGCAAATCTGCCACGCGCGACAGCTTCGGCAAGCAGAAGGAGATCGGGTGCAGGTACCCCCTGCTCGATCATCGGCGCGAACGCATCGGAAGCACGCAGCGCGGCGAGCGCCCTCAGTTCGCTGTCGAAGGCGGCACGATCTTGTCGCTGGGCATGGGCGACTGCGCGTGAGTAATGGCGCATGGCTACCGCATAGGGAAGACGCGCATCCGCCGGTGGCATGGCGAGTATCGCCTCGGCTTGCGCGAACTGCGCCATCGCCAGATAAGGCGCAGCATCGATCGCCTGCACCCAGGCAATGCGCGCGGACGTCTCCGGATCGAGCACGGTACGCAGTCGACCGGCCTCGCGGATAGCGGTGTCCATGTCGCCGGCCATCTGGGCCGAGGCGACGATGAAATGGATGTTGTGCGGGTAGTAGCCGTAACGCACCAGGCTGTGGTCATCGGTACGGCGAATCAGCCCTTCGTCGGATCGGGCCGCCGCAACGTTGACCCTCATGGCATCGGCATATCGCCCCGTCAATGCATAGATATGCGCCGGCATGTGGACGAGGTGTCCCGCGCTCGGAGCGAGCGGTTGCGCCAAACGATCCGCAGCCGCTTCGGCGCGGCGTGGATCGGCGCTGTTCTCCATGAGATGGATATAGAGGTGAGCCGCCTGCAGGTTTTCCGGATGGCGGGCAAGCACCTTCTCGATCAACGCAACGGCCTCACCGCTGCGCCCTACGGGCGTTCGCTTGTCGGCTTCCCAGTAGTTCCATGGGCTGGTATCCATCGCCGCTTCCGCGGCGAGCACCGCGACGTCGTCGTCGTTCGGAAAGCGACGCGCGACATCCAGCATGGCGTCGGCATAGGCCGCATCGAGCACGGCACGATCAGCCTTCGCATCGCGAGAGTAGCGGCGCGCAATGGCGTCGATCAGCGCCTGCTCAAGTGGCGATGCGTGCGCGCGAAGTGCGAGCGCCCGATCCATCGCAGCCAGCGCGCTGGTCCGGTCGCGATCGTCCATCGGAGCATTGATATTGGGTCCCAGCGCGAGTGCCTCGCCCCACCAGCACATCGCGCAACCCGGATCGAGCCGCTGCGCCTCCCTGAATGAGCGCACCGCTCCCGCGTGATTGAAACCGTAGGTGAGGACCAAGCCCTGATTGAAGTAGCGCCTGGCCTGCTCGCTACGCGTCGTGATCAAGAGCCGAGATCCTGTGAGATCGGCGAAGAGCGGCATGGGCGCCGATGCAACGCCCGCTGGCCCGGCAACAGCCGATGCAAATGCCAGGTGGCGCGTCAGAGACCATGTGGCCGACCCGCTGCCACACATCGCAGTGGCCAGCAGAGCAGGATCAAGAGTCCTTGCTTGGGATAGATAAGACGTGACAAGCGACGAACTGGTGAGTGCAACACCAGCCCCGGCGAGTACTGCGTACTTCAACAACTTGCGCATGGCCAAGGCTCCGTAGAGGAACGTAGCCTGGTCAGGTTACTCGGTCTGCCGGGGGCGTAAATAACCAGAAAGAGAGATCCGCAAATGCGAGGGGCAACATGGGTAGTGGCATCCATGCCGCTGGCTGATTTCAAAGACGGCTGAACGAAATCGACGATTGAAACGGGGATCAGGTTGAGTTCCTCACTGCCCTTCGATCGCGGAACTTAAGCTGACCCCGTTCCTGGTCAGGCGAGGCCGGACAGTCCGTAATTGAAGATCCGCTGTCCTGCTTCTTCTGCTGCATGCTTCAGCGTCGCGACCTCGCTCAAGCGAGCCGCTCGAATCAGCGTTGCGCCCAACACGAGCGATTCCTCTGGACGAGGCGGGCGGGGTTCGCCCGGGTCGTGAGGTTTCGGCAGACCTGGAAGCGGGATGACGGTGCCGCACCAGTCCTCAGAAAACTGGCGCAGCAGACTGGCACCCTGCTCACCACCGGCCTCACGCGCGCGCCGCAGCGCGACGAATGCCAAGGCTCTCGCAAATCCAATTCCACCAGCCTTCGGGGGCAGTGGCTGAGGATTGAGCGCTACAAGATCGCTCAATAACCCGCCGCCATGCCAGTTGGGATGAGGTCTCTTACCCCCGGCGGTGAGTTCATTGTCGAAAAGGCCGTTCAACCCCGCCAGTGCGGCAAGGATCGCCCTGAGAGGTGGCCCCGGATGTGGCCCCACGGGACTGTTCTTCCACCAGTCATCGTCCTCCGTGCTTGCTGCTCTGCGCCAGGGTTCGGGATGTGGCCCCTCGTTGAGCGCATCCCTGATCCATGGTCCCCACGGCCCGACCGGACCGGGATCATCCGGGTTGGGATAGAACGCATCGGTCAGGCGATTGACCAGCGCAATCAATCGAATGTCATTTGCTTCCATTGACGTTCTCCAGAGAATTATCAGGACGTTCTGCCAGACGGCTATCCCATTTCCTTGCGCATTCGAGATCGCCGCTCGATCCAGCGCGCTCCACCGTGCCGTGCCAGCAGGCAACGGGGAACGCGAGTGCTCACGCATCCGCATTTGGGGCGACCGTGAAAGCCGGGCAGGAGACATTCACGAATACCATTCGTCATCTTCTGTACGCGCTCCACGGGCACGTGACACTGCCATATCAGCGACGTCGGAGTAATCCGTGAAACTACGCGCTTTACTTAGGATGAAAGGCATAGACAAATCCGCGACCGACGTTGAGGCATGCAGCTGCAACTTCGATAAATCAAAGCTGGCCACATCGCGTCGCCACACCGTCGAATACGCGGCGCCAGTCGCTTTTTGAGCTGCCGAGGCTCAAGCATTGCCTTGCAAGAGCCGATGCAAATCACGAACGTTTAGCCGTCCGTGTTTGTTCGGCATCAGATACTGCCGCGATGCTATGGGCTTGCGTCTCCGCCAGCCCTGACTTCAAAGTTCGACGCCACCTTAACCTCGGCTACCGTAGGCTCTTGCGCCGGGGTGTTCGCGGGGGCGCTGTTCGCTTTCGGTCCCGCTGGGGTACGCAGCCGACATCGGCTGTCGCGAAGTGGATTCGTTTGGAATGACTGGCTTGGTTTGCTGACTTGGTCGGCACGGTTTCGTGTTGCCTGAACCACGGTCCGCCGTAATGCCGGTCCATACCATCTGGCGTGGGAGATTGGGCGGGGAACACTGGGAAGCCGTGATCGAACGGCTAGGCAGACATGAACCGATGCACGTCCCGCATGGCGTGCGTGGGGAACGTTTGCGGTGCGCTCCGATGCCTATGAATGATCTTCCGTTCCGATGGGAGTCTTTCACGACGGAGGGACGGTCATGCCCAGCAAGACGCGACGCGGCGCCACCATCCAGCGCGACCTGGCCGAGTTGGCCAACGATCCGCGATTTGTCGCCGGCTTCGAGCGCGCGCAGCTCAAGCGCGTGGAACCCATCGTGGGCGGCATCGCCGCGATCGTGGATATCGGGCAATCGGTGATCCGCTCCGATGACTTCCTTTCGATCAATTTCTCGTTGATCAACCTGGACGTGGTCGCGCCCGATGGACACGGCCCGGCCACGCTCAAGGCGAGACAGGGCAAGACTGGCTACATCGTGCTGCGCTTTGCGCCGCAATCGATCTCGGAAGAGGTGTATTACCAGGCGCCCACCGGCAGCATCAAGGACAGGGACCCCCAGTGCCCGCCGACTTCGCCTCCTGCGAACATGGCCGGCGAGCCGCCGCGTTTCCCGCCCATTCCTTCGCGCATTGCCAACGGCAGCCGCGCCGTGTTCCGCTACGACGCCAAGCTGCTGGCCGATGCCAACATGCTGCCGGTGCCTTACACCTTGCAAGGCATACTTGAAGCCTGCCTGCATCTTCCCCTGAGCATCACCGCGAATGCGGCCCGTGGTCCTGCGCGGCGCATCGTGGTCGGTCCACTCACCGGTGTGCTCCAGAAACGCCAGCGCGCCGCTTTCGCCGCGCTCACGCCGGGTCAACAGGCACGCACACTCGCCACGACGCTGCGCAACCTGCGCATTGTGCAGAACGGGGGACCGGAAGGCCTGCATCTGCTGTTGCGTCGCGCCGAACTGCGTGCCGACCAGCTCGCCGTGCCCGCCGAACAAGCTGGCACGGAGGTCCTCGAACCAGGCAGGCCGGTGGCCGGCACGGTTCGGCCCGCTGCGCATCAATCGCTGCACAGCGCATCTGCCATGGCGCTGTATGGCGTGGTCGGATCGGCGGGTCTGGAGGTCACGAAGATACCTCCGTCCTGGTATTTACTTCCGCCCATCCCTAGCCTGCCCACCGCCACGCAAACATCGCTGGAGCTGCCGTATCGGCTGATTCTTTCGCCTAATGAGACCGGCCGCTTCGTGCATGCCATCACTTCGCAGACCTTCACTCCGACGGGCTGCACGCCGCTCTGGCATACGCGGCTGGGCTGCCTGGACGGCACGACCGGCGTCTTCAAGGAAGGCCCGAACAGCGGCACGCAAGTGCGCGCCATATGGGCACGCTTCGGGCCGCAATCGGTGCCGTCCACATTTGATCCCGGCATTCCCAAACCCACCACCACGCCCGCGCCGAACGCGGTTCCGTTCCGCATGACGCTGGACGACCGCGACCGCTTCAACATCGTCCACGAGTCGAGCAACTTCCGTATCTCAGACGGCAACCAGGAACCCATCGAATGCCATCGGCTGATGCTGTCTGCGCTTGGCGGCTGGCTGGATGCACGCGGTGCGTGGAAGGTGCCGCACGGACTGTCGGTGGAAGAATGGGTGCACCAGGCAACGCAAGCGCGCGACCACTACGTGAAGGTGGTCTACAAAGGCTACCTCTGCCCGTTTGGTCATCAGGTCTCGCTGGTAAAAGTGAGCGAGCGCAAGTTCCATCACGACCGACCCGGCAATCCTGCTTATCTGCGCCAGCGAACCTTCATCATCGTGCGCGAGCCGGTGCACAGCTATCCCACGATGACGATTCCATCGAGCGATGCCCTCCCCGGCGTCGCCGACTCCGCCTATACGCGGTATTTCCATCGCCAATTTCCCTTTAGCCAGATCCGTTGCCTCACCCATGTCACGCCTGATCTGCAGAATCCGGGCGGCAAGGACGTTGATGACAAGGACATGCAGATGTTCTGGCCTTGCGTCGATAAGGACACGCCGTTCCGGTTTCGCTTTGTGGGCACCGACTTGGATGGCAAGCACGTCGCATTCGAGATGCCGGGCATCTTCATCGACAACTCACTGGCCAATCCGTCGCCCGACGGCGATCGCAGCGACGCAGAAACGAACTTCGATAAAGTCCAGGCCGACTGGTACACCGACGACAATAAGCCATGGCGCAAGGCGACTACGCACCGGCAACGTGTCTGCATGGCGCCCAGCCAGAAGCACGGCGACACGTCCTGCGAACTGGAGGAGATCGAGTTCGGCATGGAGGTGCGTCAACTGCGCCATGATCCGGCGACGCGTACCGGGCCGCTGACCTATCCCTCGATCCAGCAGGCCACCGCCTTCATCCCCTCGCTCACCTACCTCACCGGCGGCACGACCGGCAGTGAGCTCCACTGGAACAAGCAGTATGCCGCGCGTCGAAACGACTTCGACAAAGGCGAAGTGTTTGCCGATATCAAAAATGGCCCTGACCTGGACTTCACCAGCAAGGGCGACCGTTCGGGCGGTTTCGTGCAACCCAACTTGCGTCCCTCCGGCATGTCACGCCTCGCCGGTCCCTTCGCGGGCGATGTCGCCGCCTTCAACAGCGGGGCCTTCGATGGCTCGCAAGCCTTCAGCGCCATCGTCAACCCCGTGCTGTTCGGCTGCATACCGCTGGGCGAATTGCTCAACCTGGTGAACATCGATACGGACGGCATCGACAGGCTGCCGAAGTTCGTCTCCGAAGCGGCTGACGCGTTGCAAGACTTCATCGGCGCCCTGGGCAACACCAACGACCTGCTCGGTCAGCTCGAGGGCATGGCCTCATCGGCCGCGCAGTCGGCGCTGGAGCAGGCCATCGACCTGGCCTTCAAACAGATCAAGCCGCAGATCCAGGCGCTCGATGCCACCACCGCCACCCTGGCCGGCAAGCTCGATCAGGCCGCGGGCGCGGGCAAAGGCCTGATCAACGCGATCAAGGCGGCCGATGCATTCAAGCCGCCAGCGAGCGGACTCACCACCGCGCTCAACAACATGCAGGGCGAGCTGGGCAATTTGCTGGCGGCAGTAAACCTGCGCATCACCCAGTTGCCAGGCAGCGGACTTTCCACCGCCGTGCAGAATGTCGTGCAGCAACAGCTCGTACCGATACGCACTCGCGTCGCGCAAATCCAGGCGCTAGTCGATGACATCAGGCGCATTCCGGCCATGGTGGGTCCCGCTGAGGCACTGTTCAACGCGGTGTCCAAGTTGCTTGTTCAGCCCGAGCAATTGCCCGACCTGCTGGCGAACACGACTGATCTGAAGAACAACATCGACGCCGTGGGCAACGCGTTGACGGACTTCCAGGCGGCGTTCGACAAGATCAACCTCTTCGCCGGCGGCGTGCGCGGGACCGTCGACAGGATCGCCATCACGCTGCGCTCAATCACCGATAAAGCGGCGGACATCACGCAGTTGCTTTCCTCGCTGCTTGGCGACGAGATCACCGTGCGTTTTGACTGGCACCCCATCATAAAGCCCTGGCCTGAGCCGTCCAACACGCTGTACGGCCCGCTGGGTACGCTGTTCCAGCCGCGCGACAAGGATGCCTTCATCGTGGCGGTCGAGGCCAAGGTGAAGAAGAGCACCGGCGAGGCGCATGTGAAGGTGCTCTGCGGCCTGCGCGCTTTCGACCTGATCCTGTTGGGCGAGAAGCTGGGCTTCATGAAGCTCGCGTTCGAGAAGATCGAGTTCCGCGCGGATTCCTCGGCCAAGATGGACGTGGACGTGAAGTTCGACGGCATCCACTTCATCGGGCCATTGAAGTTCGTCGAAACATTGAAGGACCTGATTCCGCTGGATGGCTTTTCCGATCCGCCGTCGCTGGACATTTCACCGAAAGGCATCGACGCGAGCTTCTCGATGGCCCTGCCGAACCTGGCCGTCGGTGTGCTCAACCTGAGCAATCTCAGTCTGGGCGCTGGCTTCACGGTGCCCTTCATCGGCCAGCCGTTGTCGGTGCGCTTCAACTTCTGCACACGCGAACAACCGTTCTGCCTCACCGTCTCGATGTTCGGTGGTGGCGGTTTCTTCGGCATCACCATCGATCCGCACGGCGTGCAATTGATGGAGGCGGCCTTTGAGTTTGGCGCCGCCATCGCGGTGGACTTCGGCGTGGCTTCCGGCGGCGTGCATGTGATGGCCGGCATCTACTTCCGCATGGAAAAGGATGCCTGTCAGCTGGCGGGCTACTTCCGCCTGGGCGGCAATGTGAGCGTGCTGGGCATCATCTCGGTGTCGATCGAGCTTTACCTGGCGCTGAGCTACGACAGCGGCACCGGCAAGGCCAAGGGCGAGGCCACGCTGACCATCGCGGTGAGCCTGTTCATGTTCTCGGTCAGCGCAGCCATCCACTGCGAGCGCAGCTTTGCCGGTTCCAACGGCGATCCATCGTTTGCCGCATTGATGGGGCCGGAAGCCGGGCCCGTCACCGACGACTCGAAGTATCCCTGGCACGACTACGTCGACGCTTTCGCCTGAGCGAAAGGAACCACGCTCGCAAGGAGACGATCATGGCGGAAAAACTGGTCTGGACCGTGCTGCCCAACGGCTTCGACAAGCAGGGCCACCTGCGCGTGTCCATCGTGCTTTCACCCAGGCTTACCCCGGATCCGGACAGTGGCAATGCGCAGGCGCTGCTGTCGGGCTATCCGGATTTCCTGGACTGGCCCGCAACGCTGGCACAGCTCGGCTTTTGGCTGAAGACAGATGGCGCGACGTTCGATCTCAAGGTCGACCAAGTCGCCGACAGCGTCAGCTGGAAGAAGCTGTTCACGCCAGACATGGGCGTGGCGCCGTTCGTGTACACGGACATGAGCCAGCACAACCTCCATTCCTTTCCGGTGCGCCACGTCGTGCGTTTCCTGAAGGACCACTACGGCGACCTCGCCGCACAGCAGGGGCTGGATCGCCCCGCCCTGTTCCCCATTGGCCGCAGTCCGTTCAAGCCGATGATCACCCAGGCGGCCGGCGGCGAACGCTGGGGCCGGCGCAAGTACGACAACCGCCGACCCAATGGCATCGGCGACTTGCTGGCGAACAGCGACATCGACCAGCGAGTGCGTGGCGAATACTTCGGCAAACACAGCAAATATGTACCGGAACAGATCGTCGGCATCGACGGCCGCCTCACCGCCAACAAGAAGCACACACCAACGCGTGCACTACCGGGCGATCTACCCCCGGGCCTCAAGAACCTGTTCGGCAAGAGCACGCCGGCTTACGCGCTTTACCAAGCGAACCGGTTCTATTCGCGGGAAGAGACGCCGCCGACCTACGTGCCTTATCCCGATCCCACCGTGACCAGGCAAGCCATACCCACGCCGAAATACGACTTCCACAAGGTGGTGGGTTCGTTCGGTGATGCGCCGAAGTTGATGCGCACGCTCGGCCTGGTCATCGATGCCACCGTGGTCGGCGCGGAACCACTCATCGAACAGGGGCGTGCCAGCCCCGCCGGCATCGCCGGCACCATGCAGCTGGTGGTCAAGCACCGTGGACACAGCACCGCCGAGGACTCCACGCCACGCACGGCCTGGCACCTGACCGGCAGGCGCTTCATCGTGCGCAGCCGCACGACCACCGATGTCACGGACGGATTCCTGGCGCTGGCCGGCGCGATGGAAGTAGCGCGCTCGGATGACGCCAAGGGCGCCGACAGCAGGTCACCCTTCAGCCTGATCCAGGTCGATGCCGACGGTTCAGCGATCAAGACGGTGAACTTCGTCAACAGCACGCTCACCCACCTGCAGAACACGCCTGATCCGGACGACGACGACCCTCTGGGCAAACCGGCAGGGATCGCGTACACCACCAACAACAACCAGGAGGCCACGCCTGCGCTGCGCTCGGCCGGCATCACCGTGACGCGCCACAACCGCGCTACCGACCTGGCAGCGGACCTCGCTGCGCATTCGCTCAAGAACGATGCACTGGACGACGCCGGCCAGTCCGCGAACGTGCTGCTCTACGCCGAAGATGTGCTGCGCGGCTTCCGCGTGGATGTGCGGGAGAAGCGCACTGGCCAGTGGCGCTCGCTGTGCGCCCGCATCGCCAAGTATCGGGTCACCAAGGACCAATCGAAGCTCATCGATGACGTGCCGGACGAAGGTTGCGTGCAAGGGCCTTCGACCACCACCCAGGCCGCGCCGAAAGACGTGGACAACAACAAGGACACCCAGGATCACTACCTGCACGAGGCACTGTTCAAGTGGGCTGGCTGGAGCCTGGTCGCGCCACGTCCCGGCAAGCGCATCGTGCCCATCAACGAACACGGCCTGATCCAGGAAGAAACCGTGCAGGCGCACGCCGATGCCGATGCCGCCGACGGCGCGTCGCCCGTGCTGACGGTGACGGAGTCGCGACAGGGCACGCTGCCGCGCCTTCGCTTCGGCGATACCTATCGCTTGCGCGCGCGCACGGTCGACCTCGCCGGCAACAGCCTGGAGTTGGACGACAAGTCGATTTCCGATCTGGAGCAGGCCAGCGAAGAAATCACCTATCGCCGCCTGGAACCCGTGGACCCGCCGGTACTCTCGCTGCACGGCCGCGTGTCGGAAGGCGAGTCGTTGGAGCGGGCCGTGATCCGCTCCGATGTGGTGGCGACGGACGCGGGCTACCAGAGCCTGTCCACCAGCCAGTACATCGCGCAAGGTCCCTATGCGCTAAACGATCCACTGGTGAGCGGTTTCGCATACGTCGATGTCAATCTCCGTCACGTGGTGCCGCCGAAAACCTCGCAGACGCTGGCCGAGCAGCACGGCTGCTTCGACGACGCCTTCGATGCACCCGCCGGCCCCGGCAAGAACGCCGCCATCCACCAGGCCTTCGACCTGATCGCCAAGCGCGAGGCCGGCACCCTGTATGACGGCGGGGCAGCAGTGAAGATCATCACGCCCGCCATCGATGGCGCGTCCAAAGAACAAGCGCTGGCGCAGTCACCACCCGAAGGCTTCCGACTGCAGCCGGGCGAATACGTCGTGCACACCGAAGATCGCCTGGCCACGCCTTACCTGCCTGACCCCACGGCAGCGGCCGTCGTACTTCGCGGCGTGCCGGGCATCGTCGCGCCGGTGGTGATCGACGCCGCCGACAACGTGCACGCCGACTACATTCCACTCACCCAGGAACTCGTGCTCTACGTGCCATTGAAAGGCACCTGGCCTGACATCGATGGATTCCGCATCGCCATCATCGAACTGGCCGAACAGATCGACGCGGCGCCATGCACAGACACCGTCGACGCCACGCATGCCCTTCCGACCTGGGACAGCGCCAAACGCACGCTGACGATCTTCCTGCGCAAAGGCGAGATTGCACCCGTGCGCTACTCCACCGGCATCCGCGTGGACCATATCCTCAAGATGGGATTGCCCGCATGGACCAGCACGCCGCTGGGCGGTGTCTGGGCGGCCATACTCGGTATCTGCGGCGCCAACTGGACGATGACGCCCGATCGCACGCTCACCCTCGTGCATGCCACCCAGCATCCGGTGTGCGAGCCGACCTTCCTCACCATCCATACCAAACGCGAAACGGGCGCCACGTGGCTCGACTTCCAGGGTGAAACCTTCGTGCGCTATCACGCGCGCAGCACCGGTCAACTCGAAGTGATGGCCGACTGGATGGAGTGGATCGACGACCCGGCCGCAGGCAAGCCGTACCGCAAGCACGTCACGGCGCGGCTCAAGCCCGTGCGCATCGAGCAGCCCGGCATCGACACCAGCGAGCCCACCAGGTCGGACTTCGGACTCCTGGGACCCTTGCCCGACAGCGGCACGGTTCGCCCGCATGTGCGCCACGATTTCGGCGACCAGAAGTTCCGCTTCGTACGCTACAGCCTGCTGGCGACAACGCGCTTTCGCGAATACCTGCCGCCATCGATCACGGCTGACCCGGCACAGGTGACGCGGCAAGGGCAGCCCTGTTTGCGCGATGCGCTCGCGCTGCCTGCGAACTATCACGACGACACCGTTGAAGCGACCGACGTGGCATGCGGCGCGCCCTTGCTCCTATCGAACGTTGCGCCGCAGGGATACATCGTCCCCGCCTCGGGCCGGCCCAAACCGCCGCACCTGGTCTACATCATGCCTACGCAACACTGGTCCGACGCGGAGGTCGGCGGTGTGCATCGCGTGGTACGCGACGGCGGCACCTTGCGCATCTATCTGGAGCGCCCCTGGTTCACCTCCGGCGATGGCGAGCTATTGGGCGTCGTCGTGATCTCGGGCAGCAATCCCCAACAACTGTGCCACCTGACCGAGCCGAGCGAAGCTTTCGTCAGCCAATGGGGACAGGACCCGTTGTTCGACTCCACGTTGCCACACGGCACGCTGACCGCCGCCGCGTTTCCCAACGCCGTCTACACGCAAACCGAGCGTCTTCCCGAAGCCAATCAAGACATGCTGATTGCCGGGCACCGCGTCTACTTCGATGCGGAGCGCAACGAGTGGTTTGCCGAAGTGCGCATCGACGCCGGCGACAGCTACATGCCCTTCGTTCGCCTGTGCCTCGTGCGCTATCAACCCAACGCGAACCATGACGTACGCTTGTCGACCGTCGTGGTCGCGCCCTATGCGCAACTCCTGCCGCGCCGTCGCATCGACGTATCCAAAGCGCGCGATGCGTATACGTTCAAGGTGTATGGCCCGGTGCCCACGCAAGGCGCGGGCTCCACCGCCGCCATGTATCCGGGCGTGTCGTCCCTGCTAAGTGAATACTTTGGCCCCGGACCCGGCCACAACCGCATCGAAGTCGTGCTGCAATGGCAGAACACGACCTTCGAAACCGACCTCGACTGGTTCGACGTACCCAACCAGACCCACCCCAGCGCCGACGCCACCCCCCAACAAGCGGTGCTCGGCCTGCTCGACCAGATCGGCGCCACCATGCTGACGAGCTTTGCCCAAGATCAACACGTCGCAACGACGACACCCGCGCCTAGCCGGGAAGCGGCGACAGCAAACGTTGCGCAAACAGCAAAGATCACCCACCTCACCCCAGAGCTGATCGCACAACTGGTCTCACTCGACACCTGCGTCTGGGTCGGCCGTATCAGCGTACCCGCCAACCTCCAAGGCAAACGCCTGCGCCTGATGCTGCGCGAATACGAACGGCATCTGTCCGACCAGGAAGTCGTCGTCCAGCCGTTTCCGTTCCATCAGCCCAAGGTGGTTGAGCGCCTGGTCTTTGCGCGGGAGTTTCCGTTGGCGCCTGCCATCACCTGACCCTACGATGCATTGTGGGGCGGCCAAATCGACGGCCCTATCCTGTCATGTCCGCCATGGATCGGAGACTGACATGAGTGCGCGCAACCGCCGCCCTGCCGTGCTCAGGATGGCTCAGGAGATGCACCGATTCCGCGCAAAATTCGCTGCACAACTTCGGCGCCTATGCGTTCGACTTCCCCCTGTGCCGGAGCTACGTTGCCCACTCTCAGCGCCGCCGCACCATGGACGGTGCTCCAAGTGAACAACAGATCGCCTGGTGATGGTGGCAGCGCCATCACGCCGGTTTCGTGCAGCCCTTGCAGTGCCGCCGGCAGATACGAGTAGCTGGTCGGTTTGCCCGTTTGCAATGCGTTGGCACGGGTTTGCACCGCATACGTACCAAAGATCAGGCGCCACATGGCCGGCTGATCGTCGGCGAAGCGCAGATACGCCACGCCCAAGCGGTGCAGGCGTGCAATCGCCTCCGGGCCATCTGCCGGCGGGGTGTGGAGATCGAATGCGTCAGCAAAGCGCTCCTGGAGCTGGGCGATGCCGATGGCAGCAAGCTCCGCCAGCAAAGCTTCGCGGCTGGCGAAGTGCCGGTACACCGCCGCGCCACTGACGCCCAGTCCCGAGGCGAGCTCGCGTAAAGAGATGTGCTCGATGTCAGCCGCCTTTCCTGCGGCCTCAAGCAGGGCCCGTCGCAGGTCTCCGTGGTGATACCGCCCTCCGGCAGGATCGGAGGGCTTAGTCATGGCTGAATGTTAACGCTGTTGACATCGGTAGTTTTGCGGTCTAAGTTAACGGTCATAACATTGATCCTTCGATGCCAGCGGCCATCCGATTTCGAAGCACGTCCTGACGCAATAACCCCATCCCCATCCAGCGATGGTCGCCCCATGACGCCTCCCAAACCCCATTCAATCAAGGTCTGGTCGATACCGACCAGTCTCAGTCAGTTAGCGGTCTACGATACCGGCATACCGGGCGGCGCGGGCGCCTCTTCGGAGGTGCTGGTCCTGTGGCCGTCGGTTCTGGCCGACCACCGGATCTACGATGCGCAGGTGGCCGCCCTGCGGGAATGCCATCGACTGATCCTCATCGACGGCCCCGGTCATGGCGCCAGCGGCCCATCGGCTGGCGGCTTCAGCATGGCGCAATGCGCGGATGCCTTGAAGCAGGTGCTGGACGTACTCCAGATCGTCAAGCCTGTCGTTTGCATTGGCACGTCCTGGGGCGGCCTCGTTGCGGGTGAGTTTGCGCTAAACCATCCCGAGCGCACTCGCGCCGTCGTCATGCTGAACACTCCTGTCTTCAAGACCCGTGCGCGCTGGCGCGATAGCTTCGTCAGTTGGGGCGCACGCTGGCTGAAATTTACCAAGGTATACGTACAGGGTGTGGCCGATGCTTATTTTATGCCCGAGACGCGAAAGCGCGAGTCCGCCCTGATGGAAGGATTCCGCGAACATATCCGGCGGGCCGACGGCAGGGCGCTGTCGCAGGCCGTTCGTTCGGTACTGCTGGAAAGAGACGATCTCTCGTCGCGTCTGAAGAACATTGCTGCGCCAACGCTTTTCGTCGCCGGAACGCACGATGCCATGTACCCGGTGGACGATCTTCGCCATGCGGCCGCTCAGTTGACGCGCGGCCGCTTCATCGAGCTGCCAACGGCCCATCTCTCGGTAGTCGACGCTCCCGCTGAAACCACGCGAGCCATCGATTCGTTCTTGAACGAGCTGAACCTCACGAGCCCCTTAAGGCTCAGGGAGCTGAAGCTTGAAGAATGAACGGCAAGTTGTACTGGTCACCGGCGGCACGCGGGGCATCGGTGCAGCGATCGCCTCGCAGCTCCGTGGACGGGGGCATCGCGTGTACGTGACCCAGCGCGCGCCGGTTGAGCGCGGGCCGCAGGGCAGCCCCGAGGTGCTGAGTCTGGACATTACCAGCGCGGCCTCGGTCGAGGCTTGTGTGCAAGAACTGCTGCGGCGTGAGGGTCACATCGATGCGCTGATCAACAATGCCGGCTACGACCTGTTCGGTGCCGTGCTGGAGACCCAGTGGCACGAATTCATGGATCAGCTGGACACGAACTTTCTCGGCGCGGTGCGCATGGTCCAGGCCGTCTTGCCGCACATGCTGGAACGCCGCTCGGGGCGCATCATCAACATCAGCTCGATCGGAGGTGAGATTGGCCTTCCGATGAACGCGGCTTACTCAGCCAGCAAGTTTGCCCTCGAGGGCTACACCGAATCGCTGCGCCATGAGCTGATGCCTCTTGGCCTCTATGCCTGCACTGTCAGCCCGAGCCCGGTGGCCACTGGCTCGCTCGAGCAGTCGATTCGAGAAGTCAGTGCGGCTGACAATCCGTTCGCTCACAGGCGAGCCCAGTTGGTTAGCCGCATGCGCCGCGACGGCCTTGCGAGTCGCACTCGGCCCGAGCATGTGGCGGCCGCTGTCGTGCAAGCCATCCAAGCCCGAGTGCCGGCGCCGCGTTACCGGGTAGGCTCGCTCGCGCGCTGGATCCCTCGCCTGAAAGGCTGGCTGCCCGACTCGCTGTTTGAGCGATTCATGCGCCGCACCTTTCCCTGATCTGCAAGTCCGTTCGTACAAGCCTCTGGGCGTGACTGTTGGAGAATCACCGTGATCGTCGACCACATTCGCATCATTCTATGGGTCAGCGGCGCGTTTACCCTGCTGCCGATCATTGTCTTTCTGCTTCCAGCACAGGGGCCAAGACTCCTCTTCGGAATCGAAGCACCCGAAGGGGCCGGTGGGCTGCTCACGCGACATTGGAGCTTGCTGGCGCCGAGCCTGGGAGCGTTACTGATCTATGCCGCGTGGCACCCGGAACTTCGCGTTCCGCTGATGTTGGCTGCAGGCATCGAGAAAGCTGGGCTCATCGGCTTGATCGTGGCGAGCTGGAAAAAACCGTACGTGACCCGCATGCGACCCATTGCCGCTTTCGACCTGGCCATCGTGTTGGTCTACGCCATCTATCTCTGCCGCGAACTTTGATTGACCACCCAAACCCGATCGGTTTAAGGAGAAACACACACAAAGGAGTACGGCTTACTTATCGACCGGCTTGATTCGCAGTGCGCGCTTGACCGCGTGTTACGACCCACCGCTTGCGTAGACGGTTAGGCACTCGACATGACCCGAAGCAGACAGCATTCGATTGGAGTCCAGAGGAGCGGCGATCCAACATCTACCGCCGAGCTGTTCATTCATTATGCTATCGCAGGTCAGCTTTCTCGAGAGTCTCGTATGAAAAGCCAGCTGCGGGTCATTGGGGCCGTTGCCCTGTCACTCGCCGTCTTCATGGTCGACGCATTTACGACGGTAAACGGCGCTATAGCTGTCGTCTACATCGTGGCAATTCTCCTGGTTGCCCCCTTGGGCTTACGAGCCATCATCGCGGCGGCGGCCGCCGCCGTGGTGTTCACGCTTCTGGCGTTCGTCCTGCAACACGGTGACAAGCTCAACAGTAGCGCGCTGATCCGCCTTGGCGTTTGCATCGTCGCCATCTCCTTGACGACAGTCCTGATCCTCCGGGACCGAGCCACCCGCACATCACTGGTTGAGCAGGCCAGGATTCTCGAGCTATCACACGACACGGTCATCATCAGGGACAAGAATGACGTCATCGTCTATTGGAACGACGGCGCCGAGAAACTGTACGGTTGGATGCGGAGCGAGGCGGTCGGCAAGCACTGTGAGAGCTTGCTCAAGTGCCAGTTCTCCTCGGAAGAAGTCCAGGCCGCCTTTGATCTGGAAGGCCACTGGACTGGTGAATTGATTCGTACGCGCCGCGATGGTGCGTCGCTTACCCTCGCGAGTCGCTGGCTCCAGCGTAAGGACGATGCGGGAAAGCCTGTTGGCGTCATTGAGTCCAGTGCAGATGTCACAGCGCAGTTGAAGCATGACGAAGCACGACGTGCGTCGGAACAACGCTATCGGACCATATTCGAGACTGCAGGCTTTGCTACCTGGGAGTCCAATTGGTTGGAATCCAAACGCGTTCTCGACCAATACACGGGCGACGTACGTCATTTGGAAGATTGGCTGTTGGCCAATCCCGAAATCACTCAAGCTGCCATCCGGGGAGCCATTATCCGCAACGCGAACCCCGCCGCGGTACGGCTATTCCATGCAGACAGCAACGAAACACTCTCAGGTACAAATCTGTGTGGCCGGTATCTACCCGATAGTTTCCCCGCCATCGCACAGCTACTTGCAACGTTGCTTAGAGGCGAACGCGGGGCAGAGAACGAAGTCCGCTTGAAAACGCTGACAGGGGACGTTGTCGACGTGGTCCTTCGCGTCAATATTCTTCCCGACTCACACGACTGGACACATGTCTTGGTCATGGCTTTCGACGTCACCGAACAGAATCTATCGCGTGCCCGGATCGAACAGACGTCGGCCGAGCTGGCTCATGCCGCCCGCGTCTCGCTGCTAGGGCAGCTCTCTGCATCCATCGCGCACGAAGTCAATCAACCACTCACAGCGATCCTCAACTACGCCCGCTCGGGCGAACGCTGGCTGTCGAGGGAAGATCCCGATCTGGTTGAAGTTTCTTCGAGTCTTCAGCGCATCGTGACCAACGGGAACCGGGCAGCGGAGGTGATCAAGCGAGTCAAGACGCTAGCCAGGAAGACCCTGACTCCCGCAGCAAGCTTTAGTCTCCCCGAGATCGTCGAGGACGCACTTGGACTCGTGCGGCATGACGCAAAGTTACAGGGCGTCAAGCTCAGGCAATCGTCGGACGGCCCTCTCCCCCTTGCTTTCGGTGACCGAGTTCAAGTGCAACAGGTTCTCGTGAACCTTATCGTCAACGGCCTCCACGCCATGCGAGATGTCGCCGATCGGAAGAAGGATTTGCGGATCTCTCTTGGCGTTGCACCTGAAGGGCTGCTTCGCGTCGAAGTACGGGATGTGGGTATGGGCTTTGCGCCGGAGGCCATTGGCAAGGTGTTCGATCCATTCTTCACGACCAAGGCCGAAGGYATGGGCATGGGCCTTTCCATCTGCCGCTCCATTATCGAAGCGCAAGGAGGGCACATCCAGGTGAACAACAATCAAGGGCCAGGCGCGACGGTAACCTTTACCGTCCCCGCGACTCCAGCAAACACATAGGCGAGGGTGCAACACCTATACATTCGGATGGTGGAGAACGGCATCCGAAACATGGAGAATGGCTCCGAAAGTCCCTGTACAGGGCATGGAGTTGTTCTTGAGCCAGGTTCATACCATCGGCGTTGTTGATGATGACGAGGATGTGAGGGATAGCATCGTCGCTGTCTTTCGCTCCGAGGGCATTGGCGTGTATGCCTTTTCAAGCGCAGAGTCCCTTCTGGCCTTCCCGCTGATCGATACGCTGGAGTGCCTGGTCACGGATCTTCACATGCCGGGAATTGATGGGTTCGGGCTAAGACGCGAACTGATGGACCAGGGAAAGCATTTGCCGGTAGTCATGATGACGGCATTCGCGACTCCCGAGGCGCGAGACATGGCAGATAGCCTCGGCATCGCGGAATTCCTTGAAAAGCCCGCCGATCCGGACGAGCTCTTGAAAGTAGTCAGGTCGCTTATCGCCAACTAGCAACACGTTCAATCGGCGGCTACCCAAACAGGTTGAGGCGCACCTTGGAAACTGCACTGATTTGCGTACTGGATGATGACCAAGACGTCAGGTCATCGTTGGAAAGCCTGCTGCGTTCCGCGGGATACAGCGTCCAGGGCTTTGCGACCCCCGAGGAATTCCTGGCGTGCGATGCGGCTGACACGGCCGTATGCCTGGTGCTCGACGTTCAGCTGGGCAGCGCCAACGGGCTGGATTTCCAGCAGGAGCTGGTCGAGGGTGACACGCCGATTCCTGTTATTTTGATCAGTGGTCACGGGGATATACCGATGACGGTACGCGCCATGCGCGCCGGCGCGGTCACCTTTCTATCCAAGCCTTTTGATGAGCATGAATTGCTCGCGGCGGTGCAAGAAGCAGCTACCCGGGCTCGGATCCGAAGAGCAGAGGTCGACGCCTTTGCTTCCGTTCGCGCGAAGTTCGATAGCCTCTCTGCCAGAGAGCGCGAAGTTTTTGGCCTGGTAACCTCAGGTCTTCTCAACAAGCAGATCGCTGGTCGCCTCAATCTGAGCGAGATCACGGTGAAGATTCACCGGGGAAACCTGATGCGAAAGATGCAGGCCGAATCGTTGGCTAACCTGGTGCGAATGGCGGAGGCTCTTGGCATTCGCGAGCCGGTCTCCCGCTACAAACGCGACTGAGCAAGCGGCGCACGCTCTTCA
Source organism: Dyella sp. 01N36 (assembly GCF_056399745.1). Taxonomy (NCBI): domain Bacteria; kingdom Pseudomonadati; phylum Pseudomonadota; class Gammaproteobacteria; order Lysobacterales; family Rhodanobacteraceae; genus Dyella; species Dyella sp. 01N36. Next base: position 8,773 of record NZ_JBFTRY010000015.1, on the reverse strand, counting down.
CGGTCGACCAAATTCCCAAAAGCGAGTTCGACCCACCGGCGTCATCGCTGGCGGGTCGACCTTTGCTCACTCCCGAATAAACGCCAGCAGATCGCGATTGAGCTCATCCTCGCGAGTGATCGGCAAGCCGTGCGGTGCGCCGGCGTAGATCTTCAACCTCGCGTTGGGTACCAGCTCCGCGGAGCGCTTGCCGGCGGCATCGATGGGCACAATTTGATCGTCATCGCCGTGGATCACCAGGGTCGGTACCCGAATGCGCTTCAGATCGTCGGTGTAATCGACCTCCGAGAACTCGCGAATGCAGTCGTACTGTCCCTTGATGCTGCCCATCATGCCCTGCAGCCAGAATGACTGGCGAACGCCTTCGGAAACCTCTGCATGAGGGCGGTTGTACCCAAAGAAAGGCAGCGTCAGGTCGAGGTAGAACTGGGAGCGGTTCTTGAGCACGGATTGGCGAATACCGTCAAAGACCTCAAGCGGCGTGCCATTGGGGTTATTCGCAGACTTCACCATGATCGGTGGGACCGCGCTCACCAGTACGGCTTTGGCGACGCGGGCGGCGCCTTGGTTTGCCACATAGCGCGCAACTTCACCACCGCCTGTCGAATGGCCGATGAGTACCGCGTCGCGCACATCCAGATGATCCAGTAATTCCGCCAGGTCGGCCACGTACTGGTCCATGTTGTTGCCTTGCCAGGTCTGGTCGGAGCGTCCGTGGCCTCGACGATCGTGCGCAATCACCCGATAGCCATGGGTCGCCAGGAACTGCATCTGCGAGTCCCACGCGTCCGAAGAAAGCGGCCATCCATGGGAGAAAACAACGACCGGCCCCGTTCCCCAGTCCTTGTAAAAGAGATTGGTTCCGTCTGACGTCTTGAAGGTGCACATGATGATGCCTCGTGTGGTGATGGTGACCACGATGGTTGGGCATCAAGCATGAAATGCAAAGATGGCGAAGGCTCATACAAAGGTATGTAGATAGCCCACGCCAGACGCTTTGGTGCATTGAATAGTGCTTAAAAGCAGCGGTTCAAGGCGCAGCATATGCGCATCTCTTGGCTGACTCATACCTTGGCATGAATATCGTCAGCTCGATGGTGTTGCTTAGATGCGCTCGTCCTCGGCATCGACTGATGTCGCAGAAGACGAACCCATCTCGGAGTTTCTCCGAGTCTGTCACTCGCTCACGGAGAACACCATGAAGCGCATCAACGGCCTTTTGGCCCTCATCATCGGAGCAGCCGTCATGTCTCAGTCCGTTTCCGCCGAAGACTTCAAGAACAACACGCACCTCGATCCCACCGTCCGGTCGTTCCTCACCGAACTCAGCAAGAACCCCAGCCCGTTCTGGCAGCTTCCGCAGCCCAAGCCGCAGGAGATCCTGACTGCCCTGCAGAACCAGACGCCGGTCGATATGTCGGGCGTGACGACGACGGAACGGACCATCACGCAGGATGGTCAATCCGTGAAGATCTACATCATGAAGCCGGATCATGCTGCAGCTAACCCCGGCGTCCTGTTCTTCATCCATGGCGGCGTGTGGATCGTCGGCAACTTCGACAATCACAAGCGCTTGTTGCGCGATCTCGTCGTCAAGTCCGGCCAGGTCGGCGTTTTCGTCGAGTACACCCCGCTGCCGCAGGCAAAGTTTCCGACTCAGCTGGACGAGACCTATGCCGCTCTTGTGTGGGTCGCGGCGCATGGCAAAGAAATCGGCGCAGACGGCAGCCGCATCGCGGTGGCCGGCAACTCGGTCGGCGGCAACATGACCGCAGCCATTTCCCTGATGGCCAAGGATCGCAAGGGCCCGAAGATTGCCTATCAGGTGCTGCTGGTGCCTGCGACGGATGCCAGTGTCGATAGCGAGTCCTACAAGAAGTTCGCTGATGGCTATTTCTTGTCGCGTGCCTTCATGAAGTACGGCTGGGATCTGTATGCGCCGGACGCCAAGACGCGTGACAACCCGTACGTCTCGCCGCTGCGCGCGAGCAAGGAAGAGCTGACGGGTCTTCCGCCGGCACTCGTCATCACGGCGGAAAACGATCCGCTCCGTGACGAAGGTCAGGCCTACGCCCGCAAGCTGACGGATGCCGGTGTTCCGGTGGCGGCCGTGCAGTACAACGGTACGATCCACGACTTTGTTGCGCTCAACGCTCTGCGCAAAGTGCCGACGACCGAAGCGGCCCTTGACCAGATCGCTGACGGCATCCGCGAGCACCTGAACTGATCGGACGCGGAGCCACGAACTTCGTCGTACGATCTGCGCCCTCCGCCGTCATTCGACGCTGGAGGGCGCTTTTTTTTGGCAAGCGTGAGGTCGAACCCATCCAGAAGAAGTTGCTTCCCCAAATCTTGCGGATGGTAAGATGTGCATAACGCTGCGGAGTCTAGGCGTCGCGTCTGCGACGGTTGTGCGATGACCAACGGTCCGAAAAAGACGTACCCTGCTGTGCAGAAACAGCGCACGCGGGTCGCCCGGTCGCCGTCGCCTGTCTTGCAAGGCCGGGAGAAGGACATCGCCCTGATCGATCATCTGATCGACCGGATCGATCAAGGCGGATCGGCGCTTGTTATCAGCGGCGATGCAGGTATCGGGAAATCTGCGCTTCTGGAAATTGCCAGGCACCGAGCCAAAGAACGCGGCTTTACCGCACTGCATATGACCGGCGTTCTTGCCGAGGTCCATTTGCCGTATGCGGCACTTGAACTCGCCCTTCGTCCATTGAAGAAGCAGATCGCAAGCCTGGTACCTCGGCAGCGATCCGCATTGTTGTCTGCCTTTGGCATGCATGACGACGGGGGAGCGCCTGACCTCTTCCTGGTCGCACTCGCGACCTTATTTGTTCTGAGCGAAAGGGCCACCTCAACGCCCATCTTGTTCATTGCTGACGACGTCCAGTGGCTTGATCAGGCCACTTATGACGTCTTGTCGTTCATCTCGCGCAGACTCAGTTCAGACCCCATCATTCTCCTGGTGGCCATACGCGACGGTTTCGATCGCCCCTTCGGAGACACTGACACGTTGCGGCTCAGGCTTTCGGAACTGGACGGTACCGATGCCGGGCAGTTGCTGGACACACACGCCCCCGATCTGTCGCCTGATCTACGCAGACTGTTCCTCACGGAAGCCGCCGGCAATCCGCTGGCGCTGTTGGAGCTGCCTCGCGGCAAACGCCCAACAGACGCAGGCGACCCGGCATGGCTTCCGTTGACCGAGCGTTTGGAACGCGCCTTCTCGTCTCGCTTGCCCGATCTTCCCGATGCTACCCGCACGCTGTTGTTCGTGGCAGCGGAGAATGATGGAGCATCGCTCCAGGAAGTGCTGCGTGCCGGCGAAGTCGTGCTGGGTGAGCGGGTGGGAGTCGATGTCTTGGCACCGGCCATCGCCGCCAGACTTATCGAAGTTGACAGAACGGAGGTGCGGTTCCGGCATCCCCTCGTTCGTTCCGCCCTCCATCAGGTGGCCGATCTGGCAACGCGCCAACAGATTCACGCCGCACTTGCCGCGACCATTGAGGGGCAGCTGGATCGTCGGTTGTGGCACCGCGCGGCGGCCATCATCGGGCCGGATGACGAGCTCGCAGCCGAGCACGATCGCATGGCGGAGCGCGCCTTGCGGCGAGGTGCGGTTGCGATGGCGATCGAGGTCCTGGAGAACGCCGCACGACTGAGCACCAGTGCAAGGGCGAAAAGTGACAGGCTTCTGCGGGCCGCCGAACTTGCGGCAGACCTGGGTCAACCGCAAGTGTTGGAACGCCTGTTGCGCCTGGTCGACGTGGACGAGTCGGACAACCTCACGCCCGTGCGCATCAGTTGGTGTCGTGAGATCAGCAAGCCCCCGGCGGTTTATGACGCCGCGAAAGTCGCGACCCTGATTGGCTTCGCCGCACAGGCCGACGCCGCTGGCGCGAAGGACCTGGCCTGCAATCTCCTGTGGCGCGCTGCGCAACGCTGCTGGTGGAGCAGTGCGAGTGGAGAACTCCGGGCCAGCATTCTCGTTGCGGCAAACCGGCTGGGCTTGCCAGAGGAAGATCCACGCCTGACCGCCATATCTGCCTATGTCGAACCGCTCCGGCGTAGCCGCAGCGTGCTCAATGCGCTGCAAAAGCTCACGGCCATCGACCACAGCGATCCGGCGATCGCGAGGGTCATCGCGACCACTCCCAACATCATTGGCGCCTTCGATTTCAGCGTGAGCATGCTCGCCGAGTTCAGTGCTGCGCTGCGCGCTCAGGGCCGGCTCGGCGAGCTCGCCCGCGTGCTTTTTGCCCGCGGATGGGCCGAAATGGAAGTCGGCAACTGGGCGGGCGCGATGAGGGAGGCCGAAGAATCCGCACGCCTTGCCGAGGAGACAGGCGGAACCTTATGGGTGGCCGCGGCCACTATCCTGAAAGCCAAGCTTGTGGGAATGCAGGGGAACCTGGACGAATCCGAAGCGTTTGCCGCGCAAGCGGAACGTCTACTTTTACCGGTTGGCGCCGGTTTCTTGCGGGCGTTGTTGCAGATCGCGCGCGGTGCCTCTGCCATCGGAGCAGGCCAGCATTGGCTGGCCTACGAACAGCTGCAGCGCGTTTTTTCGCCGGCCGACCCGGCCTTCAATTCAGGCCTTGAGTTTTTTGCGTTGGCGTATTTCGCGGAGGCAGCCGTTTTTTCCGGCCATCCGGACGCGGCCCGGCGTGTGATCGACCAGATCGAGCTGGCATCGGCCCCGACCCCGATGCCATGGGTCGAAACGATGCTCCATTACAGCAAGGCGTTGCTCGCTGCGCCGGCCGAAGCCGAACATTGGTTCCTGCTGGGCCTCGGCCCGGCTGCGAAGAACTGGCCATTCTTGCGTGGACGCCTGCTCCTTGCCTACGGCGAATGGCTGCGGCGGCAGCGCAGGCCTGCGAATGCAAGGGCTCCCCTGCGTGAGGCCCGCGACATCTTCGACGCACTCGGCGCCGCTCCCTGGAGCCACCGCGCACGCGAGGAGCTGCGCGCTTCGGGTGAATCCAGCCGCCAACGAACGGAGCGCATCTGGGAGACGCTGACCCCGCAGGAACTCCACGTCGCGCAGCTCGCGGCCGAAGGGCTTTCGAACAAGGAGATAGGGATCAGGCTGTACCTGTCGCACCGGACGGTTGGATATCACCTGCACCGAATCTTTTCCAAGACCGGTATTACATCTCGGTCGATGCTAGGCCCCATGCTCGCCGGCGTTGAAAACCCGGCAGGTTGATGGCCAACCGGTCATCAGACTGGTCATTTGACAGAAGCGACCATCCCCCCTCCAGGACTAGCTTTTCGCCATCCAATTCTTGGATGGAGAACGACCATGAAGCGCGTCTTTTCGCTCGCAACACTAGCCCTGGGAGCAGTCCTCATGACACAAGCCGCCTTTGCGGAGCCCGATGCCGCAACCGACCCCCGGATCGACCCCCAAGTCCGCGCCTTCCTGCGCGAAATCAACAAAGACTCAAGTCCATTCTGGGAGCTCCCTCAACCCAAGCCGCAAGAGATCCTGACGGGTCTGCAGAACAAGACCCATGTCGACATGTCCGGGGTGACCACGACCGAGCAGACCATCACCCAGGACGGTCAGACGGTGAAGGTCTACATCATGAAGCCCCAGCAGGTGACCGGTAAGCCGGGCGTTCTGCTGTTCATCCATGGCGGTGTCTGGATCGTCGGCAACTTCCAGAACCATCAACGCCTACTGCGGGACTTGGTGGTGGGCTCCGGTCAGATCGGCGTCTTCGTCGAGTACACATCACTACCGGAAGCTCGCTTTCCCACTCAGCTCGATCAGTCCTACGCCGTGCTGAAATGGGTCGCTGCCCACGCGGAAGAGTTCGGCGCCGATGGCAGCCGGATCGCAGTGGCCGGCAACTCGGTGGGCGGTAACATGTCCGCAGCGCTGGCGCTCATGGCGAAAGACCGGCATGGACCCAAGATCAGCTATCAGGTGTTGATGATCCCGGCGACGGACGCCAGCGTGGATACCGCGTCTTATCGAGAGTTCGGCACGGGGCGGTTTCTGGCCCGCGCGTTCATGAAATACGGCTGGGATCTGTACGCGCCGGACAGCAAGACCCGCGACAATCCCTATGTATCGCCGCTGCGTGCCACTTTGCAGGAGTTGAATGGACTTCCGCCGGCCTTGGTCATCACCGCAGAGAACGATCCTTTGCGCGACGAAGGCGAAGCATATGCACGCAAGCTCAAGGAAGCCGGAGTCTCGGTGATCGCCACACGGTACAACGGAATGATCCATGACTTCGTCCTGCTCAACGGCCTCCAGGCCGATCCCGAGCCGCAGGCCGCGATCCGCCAGATGTCAGCCGAGATCAAGGCCCACTTGGCGCAGTGATGCAGGTCTGTGAAGCAGAAGGCGGCGCCTGGACGCCGCCTTCTTGCCTGCGCGACCAGTCGTGACTCCAATCAAGCATGGAGCGCTCAGGATGCATCGGAGTGTCCCACGCCGGGTGGTGCAATCACCGCAGGACAAGTTCAAACAGGACTTGTTGGACTTCGCCAAGGCGTCATCGAGAAAGGTCGCAGCAGGAGTAAGGCTTCTGCCCTTCTCATCTCTCGCAGCAAGTGCAATAGAAAACACCTGATCGCGGATTTCGTGCACAGGCGGTGCTCATCACATCGGTAACGCCACTCACCGGCCAAATGCGCCGGAGGGCTTTTGTTTCTACGGATATTTTCTACGTTGGTATCAGGCTACCCATGAATGCCCGTACATGCCCAAAGCAAGACACCGAAGCTAGCGACAGGCTACTTCTTGAGCGCATCGCCGATGGCGATCGGGACGCTTTGGCGACGCTCTATTACGGTTATTACGAGAGCCTATGTGCGTTCCTGTATCGCCTGACCCGACACGCGGAGATCATCGATGAGGTGATCAATGAATGCTTCTGGATCGTCTGGCAAAAGGCAGCAGGCTTTCGACAGGCATCACTCGTATCTACCTGGATTATGGGCATCGCCTATCGCGCGGGGCTGAAGGCTCTGCGTCGGCGTGGTGCCGAACCTGTCGACGGAGATAACGTCAATCAATATCTCATCCCTTCAACCGATCCCGAGGAAGTTCGCGAGTTGCGAGATGGGATCACCAAAGGCCTCACCCCACTTAAGCCCAACCAGCGTCTGGTCTTCGAGCCCGTTTACGGAATTGGTCACAGCCTCGATGACGTGGCCACGATCACGGGCGTACCTGTGGGTACTGTGGGAAATGGTGTCAGGGACAATTGGGCATAGCTCAACCCGCCCAAATGTCCACACACCATTCTTCAAAAGACTGACTTCGCGCCGATCGCCCTTCCACTGCTTTTCATCTGCATATCTGCCTGGCCTCCTGAATTGAATTTCCATGCAGGCGGCCTTGCTTGTCCGCAGGGCGCGACGTCGCGGCTAAAACAGCCGACCCGAAAAATGCGTGGAGAATCCGCGCCTGTATCGGCCGTCCATTCGGAATCTTTACTCGACTTTGGAGGCCTGATGCGAGGTACCCAAAACGGCAACGCATACATCTGACCATAGCCTGAGATGGTCGCGTGCGCTCGCCTCCATCATCAGAAATTGCTCTGCAGAAACACGAGGCGCCCGATATGCGACGGGCCCCACAAAAGCATGCTTTGTCTTGCTTATGACATCGCAAAAACATACGCGCATATCGCAAGATGCCGTGGGCTCACTCCCCTACCCCAGCCCATCAATACAAGTAGAGCCACATACCGGCCGATAGCGCCGACGGGCTTCTATTCCCCTGAATATTTCAATATGGGCGTTAGGTCACTCATGAAGACCCGTTCCCACCGAGAGCAGGACACCGAGGCCATGGACAGGCTGCTCCTTAAGCGCATCGCCGATGGCGATCGAGATGCGTTGGCGACGCTCTACTACAACTATCACGGGAGACTTTGTGAGTTTCTCTATCGCCTGACCCGACATGCAGAAATCATCGATGAGGTGATCAATGAATGCTTCTGGGTCGTCTGGCAAAAGGCATCGGAGTTTCGACAGGCGTCCCCTGTCTCCATCTCGATCATGGGCATCGCCTATCGCGCAGGGCTGAAGGCGCTACACCGACGTGGTGCCGAACTTATCGATGCAGATTGCTTCACTCAAGCTCTGACGCCGTCGCCCAACGCCGGGAAACATTGCCAGTTGCGGGATCGGATCACCCATGGTCTTGCCCGCCTCACCTCCGACCAGCGCTTGGTATTTGAGCTGGTTTACGGCGCAGGCCATAGTTTGGACGACATAGCCGCCATCACTGGCATACCTTTGTGCACCGTGAAGGCGCGCCTGTTCCAGGCCAAAGCCAGTTTGCGCAATGTCCTTCCCTTCCTGGCCGGCGATTGAAACCATGCCGCTCAAACCTGGCGTGAGTGGAAGAGAAGGATGCGATCCATTGCGCCCTTGCTGTTACTGGCCGATGTCCAAGATCCGTTTCGGGTTGCGGTTTCAGCCGGTCGTTGCAACGAATTGATGAAATCGTTCGGCCGGTGTTTCGAAGTTTAGAGTCTTTCTCTGTTGAGTTTCATCCAAAACTGAGCCACTTCCCGGGGTGATTTTCGTCGAATTTTGAGCCACCTCCTACCACCCTCCGCTCACGACACGAGCGGGAGTAACGGGAGTGATCGACGTGGCCCTATTGAGCGTAATCCGACGCTGGCACCTTCGCGACAAGATCTCGATCCGAGAGATCGCCCGACGCACGAAGCTGTCACGCAACACCATTGCCAAGTACCTGGCGAGCGGTGAGACCAGCCCGCACTAT
>NZ_JBFTRY010000014.1:0-55916 GCF_056399745.1 Dyella sp. 01N36 | reverse complement strand
GGCCAGCGTCTTTGGCGATGCCAAGATGACCACCGCGTTGCTCGACCGCCTTACGCATCGCTGCCACATCCTGGAAACCGGCAACGACAGTTACCGCTTCAGAAACCACGTTACGGACACCGGAAAGGAGCGCTAAACCTCACCTTCATCTATCACCTGAGCTAACCTGACGCACAAACGGGTGGCTCACTTTTCGATGAAAAGCCCGGCTCAGTTTTCGGCGGAAATCAACACGAGTGAGCCATCGGCAGCTCTGTGGCACCGTCTACGCCAATGTAAAATGTTGATTTCAAAGCAGGCATGAGCTTGACGATGTCGGGAGCCATCCGAGCATCGAAGTCAGACGAATCGACGTGCAAGGTATGGCCGTATGCGATTGGGTGAAGGGATCGCTTACATGGGTCGGTCGCCGGCCGAATTGCCTGATATCCGCGCAGCCCGGCCGTTGCCAGCGCATGTTTGCCTGGCGATTCTCGTCGTATTCGGAGATAGAACGAGCTCCTTCCCGGGGGCTCAACCCCGCGTCGCTCACACTCATCCTCGAGGAGAAAGAAGAGGTCCCGTTGCGTTCTTGCCCCTGCTTTGTTCCAGGACCTTGCGATGACAGTGTTCACCGCGTCCTCCTGCACTGAGGTAAGACGGGGAAGCCGGTTGCCTGATCGGCTGAAATGAGTCAGGCATGCCAGCAACGGATTGAGCCCTTCTTCGCGGCATTTCTCGACGCCGTTCGCCAGTTGTCTCATTCGTTCGGTCTGCGGGGCCTCGCCGCGTGAGATTGCCTCGATCCGACCGAGACGAAGTCGGGCGTTTTTTAAGTCGGTGGTACTACAGGTGAAGAGCGCGCCACYGGGGCCAGATTGATCGAAGATAGACGCACTGTTCTTCAAGGCCTCTCCGTCTGCCAGAGAGGCATGTTCGTAGTTGGGGAATACGGTGAAGAGATGGGACAGCTCAAAGGGTGTACTCTTCAGCGGTCCGAAGATGAGGCCTTGAGCAAGCGCCCAAAGGATTAGGCGGGCGTCCAACCCATCGTGGGCAAGTCGCACATCATCCAAGGTCGATGGCCGACAACGGATGGCGGCCACAAGCCGGCTGATTGCACGACATTCGTGCTCACCGACCGGCAGTCTGATGCTGGCGTATATTGCCTCCAGATTTTGCAGATAGACGCCAGGAAACTGTGGTGGGGACCAGAGGCGGAATTTCAATTCGTGATCGTGCGCGAACTGCTCGTAGGGGCGATGTCGCCACCCCCCTGTTTCATGACGCCAATCAGCATTTGATTTGGCGCTTTCCGCGCACAGCCAATCCTCTTGTTTGCACTCGACCAGTTCGACGCTTCGATCACGAAACACAAGAAAGTCGAGGGTTGCTGAAGAAACGTGACGGCGTCCATTTGGTAACAATCGCTGCACGCCTATGCACGGTACTTGGGCGTAATACCCAAGTACGGTTGGATCAAGTTCCATTTCATAAGCGAACAAGAGTTCGCATGTGTGGCTTTCAAGTGTCCGCGAACCATTATTTTTTGCGGACGCGAGACAGGTGATGACGTTTCGAAGTGCTGCTTTTCCGGGTGTCCTCGCCGGACATAGTGCAACCATCGTTTCGATGAATCTGCACGATGCAGCGCTCATGCCTGCCTGGGAGTAAATGTTGTACCGCAACGCTTCGCTCAAGATGTTGGAGGTTCCGGCGCAGATCATGGCGCACCTCTTTCTTTGAGCTGACCAGTCGTCACCAATGAGTACAAAGAAACAGTGCTGAAGGCAGCAGCAAACATGCAATGTATCGACACGCTAGCCTTTATTTCTTTGGTGACGATTCTCGCCGCGGCTTCTGCATTTCGGTGCTTATGTCGATGCTGTGGCGAACAACTTGTACGACGGTGAAGACAGGTCAGCTGGCTTTTGTTCAAGGTTTCCATCGTCTCGTTCCTCTTTTGAGGAGGCACACGTTCCCCGCGAAGCTTGTTGCTCCGCTTTGTGCCGGTTAATTTGAGACGAACGCTCCCGTCAGCCATGCGCGGCATGGCCGGTTCGCGCTTGACAGGCCGGGGGTGCGGCGAGAGACTTACGGCGCAGGGATCAGCTGTACCGTGTATCTATAAGCCCCGGAGCCTAGCCGCTCGGGGCTTATTCATTTTCGCGTCTCGGAATTTTCCCTTCGAGTTTCCCTGTTTGGCCTCCTTTTTTGTCACATTCGACGCTTTCGGGAAATTGGCAACGAAGATGTGGGCGCGGTGATTTCTCGACGGCCAAGCGCTCCAGGCATCGTTCGTTTATACGTGGAACGCTGCCTTTTGAATCGAGCAAGCCACTCAGCCACGTGCGGACGTCTTGGGTCGCGGCGAACCAGCCTCTTCGGCCTGGCACTCGGAACATTTCGATTGGCAGCCGGCCCGCAGATCGGCAGTTGGCCAGCGCCTTCACTGATCGAAATCCCATCAGCCGTGCGGTTTCTGCGGCGGAGAGGATAGGTGATTTGGGAAAGTAGCCTTCGACTTCCGAGTAGGTGTTCAAAGTCACTCCGGTGCCCTTCTTTCTCTGAGCAGCGCGTTGAGGCAAATCTGAACGAAGGAGGCCCTTTTGGGCGCAAAAGGTCTTGGGAGACAGGCTACTCTTCAGGCTCCAGTGACGCAATAAGTCATTGATTGATATAAATATATCACTCTGTCTATCGGCGGGCGATTCGCCGATTTCCTTTAAGTATCGATGTCGAGAGCCCCAAGAACGCCACGAAGATCATGAATTGATACAGCGACCTGATGCGGCGCAGCATTTTTTCGTCGATCGAGATGCAGCGCTGCAAAGCCGGCGTTAATAGCGCCTTCGTAGTCGCATCGCCACGTATCGCCGACCATCAAAATTTCTGACGGCTGGAGCTGCAGCATCTCCGCCAAGGCGGTATAGAAGGCCACGTCCGGCTTGACAGCCCCTACCTCGAACGAAAAGCAGAGCGCGTCGAAAAATTCTCCAAGCTCGTTACGGATGGGACCTGCATACGGCTTAGCTAGATTTGATGCCACTGCCGTTCGAATGCCATGGTTGTGCAGTCGGCCGAGCACGAAGGCGGCCTCGGGGTACGCATGGGTTGAAGCAAGCTCGACGGTTAGATCGCTTTGTAGCGATTCAAGTGGTGGATTATCCGGATGCAGCCCTACTGCTGCGTAAAACTGCTCCAAATCCATCTGTTCGGTAAGAGGCGAAGTAGGAATATCTCGCCCTGCCATGGAAGCAAGCCTGGCAAACGGTCGGCGCTTTTCCCCGATCTCGACGAGGGTTCCATAAGCGTCGAACGCGACGGCTTTAATGTGTTGTCGCTTCACGCGTACCCCTTCCATCCATCGCTTGTGGATCGAACCTGCGTGTTCATGAGGTGTAGTGAATGCGCCAGCGCAGCCGTTCGTCAATGCCCTGATCGGCGCGGCGGATACATGGCTATATGGACCACAGCCTATGCAGTACTACACGCGGACCGAGCAGCCGGCGCGGTTTCATAAGTATTTGATTACGCAAATCTCCGACGGCCTATGGCCGCAGACGGTGAGCAAAGTTTGTGCCTCATCGGGTCAGTTTCTACAAACTTTGATGCTCGTTGCTAAACAAGCTATGGCGTTCCGACCATTGATGGTCAGGCCGCCGCGGTTTGCATGTGCCTGCACCAACGATGGCGAATGGGGTGTCACCCGAGGAACGAGCTGGTGGCCATCCTGGTTACCATCTATTTTTTGCCTGTTGGCACCTGACAAGGGGCAGTACCGTGGCAACGAAAGACGCCAACGCGAAGAAAAAATGGGAGGCCGCGCGCGCCGAGCAGATGGCCCGGTCGTTTCTGGAGTCGGCGTGTTATCTGGATGACCTGGGCGAACTCAGGCAGTCGATATCGCTTTTGAAACGGGCGGCGTCGATGGGCAACATCGAGGCTCAGGTGAATCTCGGCGTTGCTTTGGCATTCGGCACTGGCATCAAAGCCGACCTGGAAGCATCGCGCCGGTGGCTCAAGCGGGCTGCCAGCCAGGGCAGCCCTCAAGCGGCCTATAACCTTGGCGTCGTTTATCGAAAGCATCGCGATCTGAGATGGGCCAAATATTGGTTTCAGCGCTCTCTTGAGCTCGGGGACGAGGACGCGCAAGAGGCCTTGGATCAAATCAGGATGACCCAAACAGGGGCGCAAGGTCCCCGGAAACGGTGATCGCTCTTCACTGAGGGCGCGCGTCTGTTTTTCTGGATTTGCACGTGGCGCCAACAGGGCTGGCGAGCTTTGTCACACTACGGCGAGGTTCTGCGGGCACCCTGGTAAACCGGCAGGGTGACGACATCGGCGAGGGCGTGAATCGGCTCGTTCGCGGCTGTCGCCGGTGGCGAAATGCCTGCCACGTATTGAAGGTCGAGTGCGCGGATCGCCTCGGTGACATAATCGATGAATACGCGGATCCGCGCCGGCAGATGCTGCCTGCTCAGGTAGCACAGGTAATGGCCGCGATCATCGGGGGCGTAGGACTCAAGGCAGGGGACCAGCCGCCCCTCGCGCAAATGGTCGGCGACTTGATAGCCGGCGAGTTGCGCCATGCCGACGCCGTCGAGCACGCTCTGCAGCACCAGCCCGACGTCGTTGAACGTACAGATCGATGGCGGCGCCAGCTTGCGCCGCTGACCGTCCACGTTGAACTCCCAATCGGCGATACGCCCTGACGCGGTGCGGAAGTTGATGCAGGTGTGGTTGGCCAGATCGTCCACACCCTGCGGCGCACCATGTCGCCGCAGATAGGCAGGCGAGGCGCAGACCAGCATCTGCATGGGAACCAGCCGCTTGGCGACGATCTGGCTGTCCTCGAGTTGGCCATCGCGGATGGCGACGTCGACGCGGTCGGTGGTGAAGTCGGTCGGACGGTCGTCGAGCAGCAGATCCAGCGTTATCTCGGGATAGCGGGCGCGAAAATCCGCCAGCAAGGGCGCCACGATCTGGCGTCCAAAGCCCATCGAGGCGCTGATGCGCAGATGTCCGCGCGGAGGCCCTGAACGCAGTTCGCGCATATCCTCAAGCGCCTGCACGATGCGCTGCACGCCCGGGTGGCAGTTTTCGTAAAACAGCTCGCCCTCGCGGGTCAGCGAGGTGCTGCGCGTGGTGCGAAGAAACAGCCTCGCGTTGAGCTGGGCCTCGAGCTTGCGGACACTGCGGCTGACCGCCGAGCGCCCGATGCCCAGGCGATCGGCCGCACGCGCGAAGCTCCCTTCGGCTGCCACGGCAATAAAGGCAACGACACCGGCATAACTCGCCGTGAAGCTGCACGCCAGCGTATCGGTGACATCGCCCTGCGGCTTGCCATCATGGTTGAGTGTCATAGGCGCGATACCTGCTGGTTTTCAAGCTGATGAGCGGACGGTGGCTCGCAGAGAGCCGCCATCGGCTCTCCCCGTACGGTCTAGTCGTATGGGGCGGCGCTGTTGTGACAGGAGCGGCGGGGCGGGGCCCTTCGCTTCACGGCGCACGCCACCCAAGGGACATAACATTGGTGCGTGACCGGCCATTAGATGTGTACCCCCATGCACCTACTGACGCCGACTCGCGTCACCTAGCATCGGCGAACAAGCGGCCGCGGTATCGCCTGCCGTTCCTGCGCATACCGCACCCGACCACGTTTAGACGGACGACAGTCGAGGTTCCTCATGAAAATCGTTGTGATCGGCGGCAATGGCCTGGTGGGACGAAACGTCGTTCGACGGCTCCGGGCTGGCGGACACGACGTCACGGCGGCTTCGCGCTCGACCGGCGTGGATATCGTCACCGGGGTGGGCGTTGACGAGGTGCTGGTCGGCGCCGACGTGGTGGTCGATGTCAGCAATTCGCCGAAGCTCGAGGGCGATGCTCCGCTGGCGTTTTTCCAGACCGCGGGAGTCAATCTGCTGCGTGCGGAAGCCGCGGCGGGCGTGAAGCACCATGTGTCGCTGTCGGTAGTGGGCACCGATCGCCTCGTCGATAGTCCGTATTTCGTGGGCAAGGCGATTCAGGAGGCGATGATCCAGCGCTCTGGCATCCCCTACACCATCTTGCACGCGACGCAGTTCTACGAGTTTCTTCTGCGCATCGTCGAGCTGAGCGTGTATGAGCAGGAGCTCAGTTTGTCGCCCGCTTATATCCAGCCGGTTGCCTCAGCCGACGTCGCCGTCGCGATGGCCGAACTTGCCGTACAGCCTGCGCGCAACCGCATGATCGAAATGGCGGGTCCCGATCGCGTGCGGCTTTCCGAAATCATCCAGCGCTTTCTCACCGAGATCGAAGCGCCGTATGACGTGGTCACCGATCCGCTTGCGCCGTACTTCGGTGCAACGCTGAAAGAGGACTCGCTGCTTCCACACGACGGCGCCCACCTGTGCACCACGAGTTTCCCTGCCTGGATCCATCAGTCCGAATACTGCGGCGCCGACTGGTAGTGAAAGACGGCACGCGTCGCGACCAATACGTCGCGATTGATGCCAGGCAAGCAACACCGCAGCGCTCTTGGCGTATCTACCGATGCTTGATCCCGTTGCCTAATCTGCAGGCTGACGAAGCACGGGAATACGCGCGATGAGCACCATCACCACGAAAGACGGTACGCAGATCTATTACAAGGATTGGGGCAGCGGCCCCGTCGTCACCTTCTCGCACGGATGGCCATTGAATGCCGATGCATGGGATGGGCAGATGCTCTTCCTGGCGCAGAACGGCTATCGCGTGATCGCACATGATCGCCGGGGCCACGGGCGTTCCAGCCAGTCGTCGCAGGGCAACGACATGAATGGCTATGCGGACGATCTCGCGGAACTGTTCGAAGCTCTCGATCTGCGCGACGTGACCATGGTCGGTCACTCCACCGGCGGCGGCGAAGTGGCGCGCTATATCGGCCGACACGGCACAGGGCGTGTAGCCAAGGCTGTTTTGATCGGCGCAGTTCCACCGGTCATGCTGCAGAGCCCGACGAATCCGGAAGGCCTGCCCTTGAATGTATTCGATGGCCTGCGCAGCGCCCTGCAGCGCGACCGTTCGCAGTTCTTCAAGGATTTCGCGCTGCCGTTCTACGGCGCCAACCGCCCCGGCGCGCAGGTCTCGCACGGTGTGCTGCTGCAGTTCTGGCAGTGGAGCATGCAGTCGGGGTTGAAGAATGCCTACGAGTGCATCAAGGCCTTTTCCGAAACCGACTTCACCGAGGATCTGGCCAGGATCGACGTGCCCACGCTGATCATGCACGGTGAGGACGACCAGATCGTGCCCATCGCGGCCTCGGCGCTGAAATCGGTGCACATGATCGAGGGCGCGCGCGGCATCTACTATCCGGGCGCACCGCATGGCATGACCACCACCCATCAGGATCAGGTCAACGCGGATCTGCTGGCTTTCCTCAAGCTCTGATCGTTGCCGTGGGCCAGGCCGGCGGTAGGTCGTCGACGATCATGCCGCCGGTCAGGCTCGTGCTGAGGAAAACAGCGGGACGCCAAGTTCGGACGCGATGCGCGCCAGCTTGTCCGGATTGCGCTGAACGAGTACGCGGACAATGCGGTCGCCGTCGGTTTCCACGGTTTGTACCGACTCCAGTGCGTCATGGATGTAGCGCAGCACGCTGAGCTCGCCATTGATCGAGGCCAGGTCGATGCGAAGTGCGCTCTTGTAGCGCAGATTGGATGCATAGAAGAGCTGCGCGATGCGCTGACCGCCAAGCAGCGGCCTGGGGAAACTGGTTTCCCTGCCGCCACCGTCGCCGATCAGTTCGGCCTGGTCGGCCAGCATCGCCTTCAGCAGCTTGAACTGTCCCAGTGAGAGTGCCTGCGCGAATCGTTCCACGATGCGACCGTGTGCCTCGGGCGATACGGCGTACTTGGGCTCTCCCTCGCGCAGCTGGGTCTTGGCCCGATGCACGATCTGGCGCGCGGCCGCTTCGTTCTTGTCGATCGTTTCGGCGATGTCGGCGTAGCCCACGTCGAAGATCTCGTGCAACAGAAACGCTGCGCGCGCTTCTGGCGAGAGGCGCTCGAGCATCGACAGCAGCGCCACGGAAACCTCGCCGTGACGTTCGTGGATCTGTTCGGGGGTGGCCGGGCCATCGCTCAGGATCGGCTCGGGCAGCCAAAGGCCGACATAGTGCTCACGCCGGGCCTTCAAGGAGCGCAACCTGTCGATCGCCACGCGCGTGGTGGCAGTCACCAGCCATGCTTCAACGTTGTTGACGGCCGCCTGATCGGTGCCGTGCCAGCGCAGCCACACATCCTGGACGACATCTTCGGCGTCGGCTACGGAGCCGAGCATGCTGTATGCAATCGCCTGCAAGCGGGGACGAAGACGATAGAAAGTGGCGTTGGCGTCGTTCACAGCAATGAGTGCCGAGCTGGCCCTTTTGACGTGGTAAACCCGAGTCACTGCGCGGCGCAAAGGGCGGCATATCGCGCAACGTCATGCCGGCCACGGGGATCGGAGGCCAGTATGCCGTATTTCGCTGGCTCCCAGCATCGGACTTCAGTCATAGCTCAACGCATGCCCGTGGCAAACACGAAGCATTGATGAGGGCGTCGATATCATGTGACGGGTGTCGCTGGCCATCGACGGCCAAGACGGATCTCTGCGCTGGATCAGCAGCAGTCCCCATGCACTGGTTCCGGCAGGGAAACACGGTAAGCCCCTCCAGCTACCTGCGATGCATCGGCCGCGTGAGGCATGATGCACGCGCCGGTGGCGCATACGAAAACGTTCGGGATAAGCCATGTCACAAATCAAACGAATTCTGCTGCAGACGACGATCCCTTACGCCGCCGACGATTGGCATATCGGTCGCTTCAGCCTGTTGCACGCGTATCTGGCCGGTCTGCGCAGCGACGACGGATCGCCGCTGTTCGAGGTCAGTGCGCGCGATCGGGATGCGCTCGGCAAGCCCGATAGCGTGCTGTCGCAACTGGACACTTCGGACATCGATGAGTTGTGGCTGTTCGCGGTCGACACCGGCGACGGGCTGACCACCGAGGACTGTGCGGCGATCGGACGCTTCCGCCAGCGTGGAGGCGGCATGCTGGTGGCACGCGATCATATGGACCTGGGCAGCTCGGTATGCACCCTGGGCGGCGTCGGTGCGGCGCACTTCTTCCATTCCAAGAATCAGGATCCCGATGCGTCGCGGCATCAGATCGACGACACCGTCACCACCAATATTTCCTGGCCCAATTATCACTCCGGCTCGAACGGCGACTTCCAGACCATCGAACCGAGTGAACCCATCCATCCCGTGCTGGCCGATCCGGCATCGCCGACGGGCGCGATCCGCTACTTGCCTTCGCATCCTCACGAAGGCGCGGTGGGCAAGCCTGAGCACGACGACACGGCGCGTGTCATTGCGACGGGGCGCAGCGCCGTCAGCGGACGATCGTTCAATCTGGCTGTGGCGTTTGAGCCATCGCAGTCCGGTGGCCCCGCCATGGCGCAATCGACCTTCCATCATTTTGCCGACTACAACTGGGATCCCTCCAAAGGCTCGCCGAGCTTTGTCAGCGAGCCACCCGGCAGTGGGCTTGCTCATTCGACCGATGCGCAGCAATCGATCAGACAATACATGAAGAACCTGGCCCAGTGGCTGGCTGGACGGATGCCTTAGCAGTTCATCGTTCGCGGTGCCCTTGCTGCTACTGCGTTGCGCGCCAGGTGCAACGGCGCCTTCATGCTGTCGTGTCCAGCCGATGACAACATGAAGGCGCACCACTCATTCGAGCAAGACATCGGCAGCAAGCCGATACTCAGCCTGCCGCTCCCTGCTTGGCGTAGATCGAGCGCGCAAACCACGTCTTGAAGTCCTGTTTGCCCAGCCGTGCGCCGTCGCCCGGCAGCAAGGTGCCCGGCTCCAGCACGGCACCGAAGTAGGGCGCCTTGGGATCGGCGATGACCTTGCGCGTATCGCCGATCGCCGTGAGGAAGCGCTGCACCCACTCCGCCATCGGCGCCTTGTCGGGGCCGCCAATTTCCACGATGCCGTTGGCCGGCGCGGCGAGCACGACGTCGGTGACGGCATCGGCCACGTCATCGGAGGCAATCGGCTGCATCAGCCCGCTGGAAATATGCAGCTCCTGTCCCTTGGTGCCGTCGCCGGCGATGCCGTTGAGGAATTCGAAGAACTGGGTGGAGTGGATGATGGTGTAGGGAACACCAGCAGCGCGTATCCCTTCCTCCTGGGCCACCTTGGCGCGGATATAGCCGCTGGCCGCAAAGGCGGGACGCCCGGTGCCCACTACCGACAAGGCTACGTGATACTTCACGCCTGCCTTTTTCTCGGCGGCGGCAAGGTTGCGTTGGGAGGTCTGGAAGAAATCCATCACCGCCTTGTCTTCGAACGAGGGCGAGTTGGACAGATCCACCACCACGTCCGTGCCCGCCATGGCCGCATCCAGGCCTTCGCCGGTAAGCGCATTGACACCCGTGGACGGCGCCGCGGGTACCGCCTCGTGACCGTGTTTGCGCAAGCGCTCGACGACCTTGCTGCCGATCAGTCCGGTACCACCGAGTACGACGATTTTCATGGGAATCCTCCAGTTTGCGTTGACGCCAATGGCGCCTCTTGGGTTGAGCTCAGGCGTGGCTGTCGGGTGTCGATAAACCGCTCGCGGATTCACCATGTTGAAGCGGCGCATGGATCGGTACGGTCATCAAGCCGCAGGTCGATAGCCATACTCGGGTAGGCGCGAAGCTGCCGTCTTCGTCCCCGGCACAAGGCGTGCGACACAGCCAGCCTCTCTCGATAGACGTTTCAGCGACGTCGCCTGTGACAGCATCGGAAGACTGATGCGCACAAGGCAACACGGCGAGCCTGCCAAGGTATCTAGTGGCAGCGCTGCATCGTACTTAGGCTGGGCTCCGGAGTGGCCCTACGCCGGCCACTTGCGCCATTCAAGAGGAAACCTCCATGCGCATGTTCAACACCTTAGGCCTGCTGTGCCTGCTCGCTTGCCCCGCCGTCATTACCCAACAAGCCTTCGCCCAGAGCTCTCCCGCCGCACCGCAGGCGCAGGTCTCGGACCTGATGACCAAGGCGCTCAAGGACTACCCGGGCAAGGAAGGCAAGATGATCCTTGTCACCTATCCGCCGGGTTCGGTGGATCCCGTCCATCGCCACTTTGCGCATGCCTTCGTCTATGTGCTTGAAGGCTCCATCGTGATGAGCCTGAATGGCGGCAAGGAAGTGACGCTGGGGCCGGGCCAGACCTTTTACGAAGGGCCGGAGGACAAACACACGGTGGGCCGCAACGCCAGCACGACGCAGCCGGCGAAGTTCGTGGTGTTTCTGCTGAAGGACCAGAACAAGCCAATACTCACGCCGGTGCAGTGAGTTCCCGCCGAGCTGAAGGGCTGATCGCGTCGCTCAGTGCGTCTCGCCCAGCCCCAGCCGCCCCGCCTGCGCCACCGCCTCGCCCCGCGAACGCGCGTCGAGCTTGCGCAGCACGGCGGACACATGGTGTTCGACGGTTTTCTCCGAGCGTGCGATGCGTCCGGCGATTTCGGTGTTGGACAGGCCCTGGGTGAGCAGGTCGAGGATCTGCAGTTCGCGCAGGGTGAGTCCGGCAGGGTTCGCCGAGGTGCTGGCACGCGGGCCGCGCGTGACGCCGCGCATGCCGGCGCGGCACAGCCAGTCGCGGCAACGCCGAAGGCTGGCCGTGGCTTTGAGTGACTCGAGTGTGGCCAGGCCTTCGGCGATGCCATGCTCGTCGCCCTCGAGCAAAGCCAGCGCGCGCTCGTAAGGGCAGCCCATGCCCTGCCAGGCCATGGCCGCTTGCTGCCACTGGCCATCGCGCTGCCACGCATAGTTGGCTTCGATCTCGCCCGGGCTCGAGCCGCCCAGCCCCATCCATCGACGCCAGAACAGCAGTTCGCCCAGCGCGCGCGGATCGCCCAACTCTTCGGCCAGTCGGATGGTCTCGCGCACGAAGGGGTCGTCGCCGGTCTCGTCGCCCGCCAGCCACGCGGCTTCAGCACGCGCTGAGGCTACCGGCGCGAGACGCTGCAGTTCGCCGGTGGCCCACGCCAGTTCGGTGACTTCTTCCAGCGCGGCGGCAGCACCGGGATCGCCCCGGCGCAAGCGGATCCGTGCCAGCACGGTGAGTGCGGGGATGCGCGTCACCGGCGTCACGTCGCTGCGCGTCAGCAATTGACTGGCGAGCTGGCCGGCGGCATCCCAGCGGCCCAATTCAAAATCGACGCGGGTCTGCAAGGCCACCACGTATTGCGACCATGAATCGAGATCGCGGTCGGAGAAATACACGGCGGCCTGACTGATATACCACTGGGCATCGGGATAATTGCGCGTGGTGACCGAGCTGCTGGTGAGGTTGGCGTAGGCGCGCGCCACGTGTTCGCCATAGCCGTGTTCGGTGGCGATGGCCAGACTGCGCTTGAGCATCTCCCGGCCATCGGGATGACCGTGCACGGCGCGCGCGGTGCCGACATTGTTCAAGGCATGCGCCAGCACTTCCGTGTTGCCTTGCTGCTCGGCCATCTCGATCGCGCGCTTGCCCCAGGCCACCGCTTCGGCGGTGCGATGCGACAGCATGCGCATCTGCGATCGATTGCTGAACGCCCATGCCAGCTCTTCGTCGGCATGGATGGACTCCAGCAACTGCGCGGCGCGATTGCCGTAGACCTCCGCTTCGGCATTGCGCCCGGCAAACCAATACATGCGCGATAGCCAGCGCAGCAAATGGCCTTCCTGGCGGTCGTCGCCCAGCTTCTGCCAGATCGCCAGCGCGGCCTCGTTGGAGTCGATGGCGCAGTCGATCTGGCTGGTGAGATAACACTGATAGGCGTGCCGCTCGAGCAGGTCGGCCCGCTCCTCGTCGGCCAGCCCGCCTGCATGCGGCAGCGCCTTGCCGTAGAGCCAGGCGGCATCGCAGTGCGCGCCATGCGCGGCGGCGTCGTCCGCGGCCTTGGGTGCGTACTTCATCACCGCCGCGCAGTCGCCTGCGCCGGCGGCGTGATGCACCAGGCGCGCGACGGCGACGCCATCCCCCAGCGTCTCCAGATGATGCAGCAGGCGTGCGTGCAACGCGGTCGCCACCGGCGCGGGCAGCGCCTGCTCCATCGAGATGCGCGCCAGTTCATGGCGCCACGCATAACTGCCGCCTTCGGCCACCAGCAATCCGGACGCGAGCGCGCCAGCCACGACTTCGTCGCTGGGTGCGAGCAGCGCCTCCACCAGCGAGACTTCGATGCGCGCCGGCACGATGGCGGCCAGATCCAGCAACTCGCGCACGGCCGGTGACTGCCGTCCTGCGCGAGCCAGCACGGCGTCGCGCACGGAGGCGGGCAAACCTTCCGCCGACAACGCTTCGGTGACAAAGAATGGATTGCCGGCGGTGGCTGCGAACAAACCTTCGGACGGATGGCCGGTGCGCCGCGCCATGTCCACTACGGCCGCCTCCGTCAGCGGCAACAAGGGCACGCGCACGGCGACTTCGCTCGGCAGGTCGCCGCACAGCATGCGCAGCGGATGCCGTGCGTCGAGTTCATCATCGCGATAGGTGAGCACCAACAGCGCACGCACACGTTCGATGCGCCGCGCCAGGTATTTCACCAGATCCAGCGTGGCGGCATCGGCCCAGTGCAGGTCTTCGAGCACCACCAGGGTGGTGCCATCGAGCTCCTGCAGATCGGTGAGCACCGAGGCAAATAGTTCCGCGCGACGGCCTTCGCGTCCGAGCAGATTGCGCGTCTTGCTGGTGAAGGCGTCGGCGATGTCGTAGAACGGCCCGAGCGGGCGGGGCGAAAACAACGCTTCGCACCCGCCGATCAGGACACGCCCATCGCTGTGAGTCGAAGCCAGGCATCGCGCCAGAGACGTCTTGCCGATGCCTGCTTCGCCATACACCAGTGCGGTGCGGCCTGAGCCTTGTCGCGCGAGCTCGAGAGCATCCCGAAGCCGCCGCAGGGCGTAGTCACGCTCGACCAGTTCCAACCTGCCATCCTCAACGCTGGATCAACGTTCGCACCGACCGGGGGGAGGGTGGGCGAAACCTGCATGGCGTCGTTCCGTCAGAGGAAATAGCGGAACGGTCGCCACGGTGCTCTATAAACCGTACGCGTCGCCGATGCACGACTGGCTCCCGCCATACTCAAATAGAAATAGGGGTTGAGTACGGAGATTTCGGTGATCTGATCTACAGGGAGCTCGTTACGGCGGGCCACCTGGCGAATCGCCTCGGGCGTGGGAGCATCGTAGACGCAAAAGGTCCGGGTCTTGTCCTCGCTGACGTATGAGTGCAGCCAGGTGACGCCTTCCTGGGCATTGGTATTGACGATCTCGACGCACTTGGCGGCGCCGCTGGCGTTGGTGGGCAGGGAAAGGCCGTTCGGGAAATAACGTTCGACGATATAGCGCGGCATGACATTGTCCTCGTAAGAATCGCGGCTTGGGCTCAAGCGGCGATCACAGGCTACGAGTTGGCATGCGCTGCAACATCGGGAGTTTCCCCCAATTTGCGCGGAGCCTCCCCTCATTTTGCGCGACCGGTGTTATCGCGGGTGTTTCATTGAAGCAACGATTTAGGGGGTCGATGGTCGCAATGCGAACTGCGACATGTGAGCTAAACGCAGTTTGCGCGAATGCGCAAAGTACGCCTTTTGGTCGATGCTGTTCCCGTCGAATTCGCTGTCACGACATAGAGAAACGTGGCGATCATGCCGCGTCGTTGCAACGACTTCACCGCCGCTTGGCCACGTCCTCTGCGCTCAGCGTGCCCTGCTGTCCACCGAAATGACTGACCACATAGTTCGACAGCGCAGCCACTTCGGCATCGGAATACGCACGACCAAACGAAGGCATGAACACCTCCTGGCCGCCGACATGCAGCGACGAGCCATTGAGGATGATCTGGGTGAGATTGGTGGCGTGCGGATCGCGCACCGAACGCAGCCCGGTGAGCATTGCGTAGTTGGTCTGGCGACCCTGGCCGCTTTCCAGATGGCAACCGGCGCAGGCGCCGACGAACAGTTGTTCGCCTGGGCTCGCCGTGGCGGCGGTCGCTGGGGGCGCCGCTGCAGCCGCGACTGGCGGCGCACCGCCTTGTTGGGGTTTCACATCGCGCAGATACGCAACCAGCGCGGCAAGATCCGAAGGCGTCAGGTGTTGCAGGCTGTAGCCCACCACTTCACCCATCGGCCCGGATGCGGTGCCGCGTCCTGCCGCATGCCCTTTGGAGAAGTAATCGATCAGCTCCTGGTCGCTCCATGCACCAATGCCATGCTCTTTGTCCGAGGTGATGTTGTAAGCCTGCCAGCCCTGCAGCTCGGCACCGGCCAATGCCTTGCTGCTGTTCATGGCGAAACCGACGTTGCGCGGCGTGTGGCATTCGCCGCAATGGCCTAGCGCCGTGGCGAGATACGCGCCGCGATTCCACGCTTCGGGCTTGCCTTGTTCGGGCTGGAAGCGATCCTTCTTGAGAAAGACGGCATTCCACAAACTCAAGGTCCAGCGCTGGTTGAACGGGAAGGACAGCTCGTTGGGCCGCGCCGGTGCATGCACGACCGGCAGGCTGGCAAGATAGGCCCGGATGGCGACGATGTCGTCTCGGCTCAAGGCCGTGTACGAGGTATAGGGGAAGGCGGGATACAGCGGCCGCCCTTGCTTGTCGACGCCGGCATGCAGTGCACGCACGAATTGGTCGTCGCTCCAGTCGCCGATGCCGGTTTCCTTGTCGGCGGTGATGTTGGACGAGTAGATGGTGCCGAATGGCAACTTGAACGCCACGCCGCCGGCAAACGGCTGGCCACCCGGTGCGGTATGGCAGCCCTCGCAATCGGCCGCGCGCGTGAGGTATTCGCCGCGCGCCATGGTGGCGGGGAGATCCGCCGGCACGCCCGCGCCCTGGGGCTGGGTGGCCTGTTCGTTGCCGCCATGGGTGACCGTGATCAGCGCGTACGCGGTGAACACGATGGCGATCAGCACGACGACGCCGACGATCGTTCCGATGATGCGCCCGATTTTCATGTGACTATCCCCGGCTGCTCAGCGACGCCACCCGGCGTGGATGGTGCAGGGTTCGCTGCCGACAGCACCGACTTGAGTGCGTTCTTGTCCTGCACCAGCGCCGAGCGATCGATCGGCAACGTGCGCAGACGCACGCCGGTTGCCGCAAAAATCGCGTTGGCCAGGCTGGGCATCGCCATCACCGTGCCGGTTTCGCCGATGCCGCCCGGTGTTTCCTTGCTGGGTATCAGGTACACCTCGATCGGCGGTGTCTGATTGAGGCGAAGCACGCGATAGTCGTTGAAGTTGCGCTGCTCTACGGCGCCGTCCTTCAAGGTGATGCCGCTGTACAGCGCTCCGCTCCAGCCGAAAATCACGCCACCCTCGATCTGCGCTTCGACGGTATTGGGGTTGATCACGGTGCCGCAGTCGACCACGGCCACCGCTCGCTTCAAGATCACTTCGCCCTGTGGCGTTACTTCGACGTCGGTGATCACGCACAGATAGCTGCCGAACGGTGCGGCCAAGGCGATGCCGCGGCCATGCCGTGCCGGCACGGTTTCGCGTCCCCAGCCAGATTTTTCGGCGGCCAGTTCCAGCACGGCTTTGGCGCGTGGGTTGTCAGCAAGGATTTCGCGCCGATAAGCCATCGGGTCCTTGCCCGCCGCATGCGCCAGCTCGTCGATGAAGCTTTCAACGACGAACACATTGTGGGTCGGCCCGACGCCGCGCCACCAGCCAATCGGTATCCCATTGGGCATGTCGTGTCGAACCCAGTCCACGCGCATATTGGGGATCTGGTAGGGAATGTCGGCGGCGCATTCGACCAGGTCCGAATCAAGGCCGTTCTTGCCCATCGCCCCGGGAGCGAACGTCGCCAGGATCGACGGGCCGGTGGTGCGATCCGTCCACGCGATCGGGTGCCCTTTATCGTCAAGCGTTGCGGAGATGCGATCGTAGTAGGCCGGCCGATAGCGATCCTGCGTAATGTCTTCTTCGCGCGTCCAGATGATCTTGACCGGATAGTCCACCGCGCGCGCAATCGCCACCGCCTGGCCGACGGAGTCTTCGAACAAGCGCCGGCCGAAGCCGCCGCCCATGTATTGGTTGTGGACCTGGATGCTCTCGGCAGGCAGGCCGGTGACTTTCATCGCCACGTCGACACAGCGTGCCGGTACCTGCGTGCCGACCCAGATGTCGCAGCCATCGGGGCGGACATGCACCGTGGTGTTGATCGGCTCCATCGTCGCGTGTGCCAGCAGCGGCAGCTGATACGTTGCGGAAACCACTTTCCCCTGGACCTTGTCCACCTGGCCTACTTCGCGTCCCAGGATGGGCGTGCCATGTTCGGACGCGTTGGCAAGATCCTTGTACAGCTGCTCCGTGCTGTAGCCGGCACCGGCACCTTTGTTCCACTGGATGGTGAGCGCTTCGAGGCCTTGCTTGGCCGCCCAGAAGTGTTCGCCGATCACCGCGACGGCGTTGTCGATCTTCACCACCTTGAGCACACCAGGTATTGCCAGTGCGCGCTTATCGTCCACCGATGCCAGCGTGCCGCCGAAGGTGGGGCAGGCCTGCACGGTGGCGACCTTCATGCCGGGCACGCGGATATCGATGCCGAACGGCAATGTGCCGTCGACCTTGGCCGGCGTGTCCACTCGGCGCAACGATTTGCCGATGAGTTGAAAGTCCTTGGGATCCTTCAGGGTCGGCTTGGTGGGCGGCGTCACGCTCGCGGCGGCATCAGCGAGCTCGCCGTAGCGCAGCGTGCGTCCGCTCGCCGTGTGCGTGACCACGCCGCGCGCCGCCGTGCACTGCGACGGATCCACTTTCCA
Source organism: Dyella sp. 01N36 (assembly GCF_056399745.1). Classification (NCBI taxonomy): domain Bacteria; kingdom Pseudomonadati; phylum Pseudomonadota; class Gammaproteobacteria; order Lysobacterales; family Rhodanobacteraceae; genus Dyella; species Dyella sp. 01N36. Next base: position 38,114 of record NZ_JBFTRY010000014.1, on the reverse strand, counting down.
GCGCTGCGCCGCGGCTGTCACGAGCATGGCCCGCGCGGCAGCGCCGGCATCGCGCAAGGTGGTCCAGCAGAAACGGATGGTGGTGGAGCCGCCGGTTGCCTGGTCACCGAGCAAGGGATTGGAATACAGCTTGCGATTGGGCGGTGCATGCTCGACGGTGATCTGATCGAGGCCGACATCGAGTTCTTCGGCCAGCAACGTGGCCTGCCCGGTATACGCACCTTGGCCCATCTCGATGCAAGGCATCACCAGTTGCACGCTGCCGTCGGTGTTCACGCGGACAAACGCGTTCGGCGCGAACTGCGGATGATCCGGCTCGAGGCGCGCGCCTTGTGTATATCCCCAAACCCGGCTGGCACCGCCCAGCCACATGAAGGCCACCACCAGTCCGCCCCGCTTGATCAGCTCGCGGCGTTCCGGGTTCGGCAACTCCAACTCGTTATCTACGCGTAGCATCATGGTGAACTCTCGGCAGTCAGCAGTGAACGGAGTGGCCGAACTCAGACGATCGTTTGCGGCAGCGTCAATTGGCCGGTGGCCGCCTGTTTGATGGCAGCGCGGATGCGCACATAGGTGCCGCATCGGCAGATATTGCCGGACATGGCCGCATCGATATCCGCGTCGGTGGGCGTGGGCTTTTCAGCCAGCAACGCCGCGGCCGACATGATCTGCCCGGTCTGGCAATAGCCGCACTGCGCCACCTCGATACCCAGCCATGCCTGTTGCACGCGCTTGCCCAGGTCGGTGGCGTTGAGTCCTTCGATGGTGGTGATCTTCTTGCCGACGGCACCGGTCACCGGCAGCACGCAGGAGCGCACGGCCTGGCCATCCAGATGCACGGTGCAGGCGCCGCATTGCGCCATGCCGCAACCGAACTTGGTGCCATTGAGTCCCAGCACATCACGCAACACCCACAGCAGCGGCATGTCCTCAGGTACGTCGACCTGGGTGTCCTGGCCGTTGATGGAAAGGACGATCATCGGGCTCTCCTTGACGAGACGAGTTCACCGTATTGGGCAACACGCTGGACCACAGGCGGTGACAAGGTCGCGCGGCGCTTGGACGCGACGATGTTCCTCCCGCCGAACGAAAGATCAAGTGAAGGGAGATCCTGCGATCAAGCGTCTATGCACTGGCAGACTACACCGGCTTTGACGCAGCATCGACGTGCCGCGTTGCTGACTTCACGCCATGAATGTCGCCCAGGAATTCGATTCGCTCTACCGCGCCGCCAAGGCGTTGAAGCTCGATCGGGGCACGGGCGAGGCTGCCCTGGTCACCATCACCCGCACGCGCGGTTCCACCTTCCGCCGCGCCGGCGCAAGCATGCTGGTGCATCGCGACGGCAGCATGGTCTGCGAACTCTCGGGCGGCTGCCCGCAGCGTGATATCGTGCTGCGCGCGCAACATGCCATGGATTACGCCGAGGCCGCGCTGGTGGCCTACGGTCGCGACAGCAATTACGACGTGATGATTGAAACCGGCTGCGGCGGCGAGCTCGAAGTGCTGATCGAACCGTGGCACGAAGCGGGCGACCTGCAGTTCCTCGATGCCATCGCCGAGCTGCATGCCAGGCGCATGCCCGGCGTCATGGCCTCGCTGTTCGCGGTGGATGGCGGCGCGATTGCACGTCGTCCCCTGCGTCTGGTTCGCGGCAGCGGCAGCCTGTGGACCAACATCGGGCAGGCTGCACTCATGCAGCAGGTTCTTGCGAACCTGACCACGCAGGCCGTCGCTTCGGGCAGTGCCGTCACGCGCCAGGTGGACAACGAAGGGCAGCGCTACGACGCACTGCTGGAAACGCTGCGGCCGCCGCATGCGTTATTAATCGTGGGTGATAGCGCCGGTGCGGAGCTACTGGCTCAGCTCGGCCATCAACTGGGCTGGCGCACGACCATGGTGAGTACGCGCGAAGTCGCCGATCGCGCGCCCGATGGCGTGCAGCGCGTCTACAAAACTCCCGCAGCCCTGCTCACGGACCTGGTACTGGACCCGCAGACCTCGGTGGTGGTCATGACCCATCGGCTGGAGCTTGACCTAGCGTATGTCGCGCCTCTGCTGGCAACGCCGGTGCGCTATATCGGCGTGATCGGCTCGCGCCAGCGTGCGGGTCAGGTACGAGCGGCCTTCCCGCAGGCCGACGACAGGCTGCATGTTCCAGCGGGCCTCGATGTCGGCTCAGAGACGCCGCAGGAAATCGCACTGGCCATCGCCGCGGAGATACTGGCTCTGCGCAACGGTCGCAGCGGTGGCTCGCTGGTGCATACGCAGACGTCCATACACCCGTGACCGCGACGACGGTTCCAACGGCAGCGGTGATCCTCGCGGCGGGGGAAGCCCGTCGCTATGGCAGCCCCAAACAGCTGCTCTCCATCGACGGCGTACCGATGGTCAGGCGCATCGCCGGCAACGTGCTGGCGGCCGGATTGAGTCCGGTCATGGTGGTCGTCGGTTCGCGAGCGGAGCGGGTGGTCGACTGCCTCAATCAAATGGCCGTCCATACGGTGGAAAACGCCCAGTGGGCCAGCGGCATGGGCAGCTCCATCGCGTCCGGCGTCAAGGCGCTGATGATGCAAGCGGCGCCGCTTCAATCGGTCATGGTGATGCTGGCTGATCAACCCGCCATCCGCGTTGTGGATCTGGAGCGCATGCTTGCAAGGCATGCGCAGTCGCCAGATCGCATCCTCGCCTGCCAGCACGAGGGTCGATTCAGTCCGCCATGCATTTTCCCCTGGAGCCATGCGGGCGAGCTTGCAGCGCTGGATGGTGCGAAGGGTGCACACGTGCTGCTGGAAAGGCACGCAGCCCTGGTCGATGGCTTCCACTTGCCCGCGGCGTTCTTCGACATCGATACGCCCGAAGACTACGCCGCGTGGGAAGCGCAGCGCGGCATGAACCCGATGGATGCATCCAGCTGACGCAGCCGGAATCTCAGGCAGCGTGCTGGCGCGCGCTGCGTGGCGGCATGCCGGTCCAGCGCTTGAACGCGCGACGGAACTCGCGCGGATCGCTGAAGCCGATTTCCAAACCGATTTCGGCCACGCTGAGCGAACCGCCGTGCAGCAATTCCAGCGCGCGTTCGGCGCGCACGCGGTCGTGGATTTCACGGAATACCCGACCGCCTTCGGCCAGCCGGCGGCGCAGCGAGCGTTCGCTCATATTGAGCATGCGCGCCACATCCGGCAGACGCGGTTGATGGCGCAAGTGACTGCGCAGCAGGCGTTCCACCGATGCGACCACTTCTTGCTGCGGCCCTTCGATATCGTGCTGCTGCGTGCACAAGGCCAGCGCCTGTTGCGCCGTCAGCGGGTTGTGCGAGGGCAGCGGATGTTCCAGCCATTGCGCCGCGATCACCACGCGATTGTGGCGTGCGCCAAACAGCAGCTCGCACTGGAAGAAATCCGCATAGTCCTGCACGTGCGCCGGACGCGGATAGGTCAGCTCCAGTCGCAGCGGACGAAACCCGGGACCGGCCAGCTCGCGCGCGATCGCCAGCGAGCTGGCAAACAATTCCTCGCACAGGAAAGGCAGCAGCGGCGCGTCATTGAAGCGCGGCCACACCGCCAGCGCCACTTCGCGCGGACCCACCACTTCGAAACTCACGTCGACCAGGCTGCCGCTCACCCGATGATGGGCGATGCCCACTTTCATGGCGTCGCCGAAGGTGGCCGAGGTCATCATGGCCAGTCCGAGCAGGCCAAAGCTGCCCAGCGTCTCACCGCGTCCCACCGCCAAGCCCAGGCCCGGCTCGCCGGTGGCCTGCAGCGCGCGACGGATCACCGAATGCGCCTGCCGGTAGGAAACGCGCAGGGTAGGGTCGTTCAATTGCTCGCGGGTCAGCCCCGAGCCGGCGAACCAGCCGTCGCAGCGTTGTCCACGCGACAGGGCCAGCTGGGTCAGGTGCACCAGGATGTTCGGTGGCGTTTCGGCCACCGTGTAGCGCGCGTCGGCGCCCAGTGGCGCCGCAGCGGCATCGTCGGTGACCTGGCTGACGACAGCGGACGTCATGAAACGTGGCTCCCACCCCTGAGAGCGCCGGATGATCCGGCGTGATCGCTTGATCTATATCATGGCCTCGCCGCCAACGCCTTATGCAATGCACAAGGCCGGCGTCGCCGCTGCCCGGGGAGAACGCCGATGAACACGCTTTTGCTTGCCTGCCGCCGCGCCGCCTGGCTGGCCCTGCTGCCGCTGGCGGCCTGCGCCCCGGTGCAAACCCCGGTGGCCAAGGTGTCGCCTGCCGGCGCCCGTTCGGTGGCCACCTCGCTGCAGACGRCCGAGCTGCTGCCGGCTGCGCCCAAGGCCGGCACGCCCCGCTACGAGGCCGACCGCCAGATCTTCCTGGCCACCCGCAAACTGCAGGACTCACCGCGCTGGCTGCTGGCACAGCAGGACGTGGACTACGCCACTCCCAAGCTGATGGGCGATTTCAGCTGCGCCATGGGCGTGCCGCTGGACGCGGCGCGGCTGCCCAAGCTCACGGCGCTGGTGGATGCGACCAGCAATGCTGCCGATGCCTCGACCGCGCCGGCCAAGAAAGCCAATCAGCGCCAGCGGCCGTTCCTGATCGACCAGGGCGCGACCTGCCAGTCCACCGTGCAGATTTCGCACAGCTTCGACTATCCCTCCGGCCATGCCACGCGCGGTTGGGCGGTGGGCCTGGTGCTGGCCGAGCTGGCGCCCGATCGCGCGACCGAGCTGCTGCTGCGATCCCGCTCCTACGGCGACAGCCGCGTGGTCTGCGGCGTGCACAATCTCAGTGCGATCGAGGCGGGCGCGATGAATGGCGCTGCCGTCGTTGCCGTCCTGCACGCATCCCCAGCGTTCCAGTCCAGCCTTGCCGACGCCAGGCAGGAATTGGACGCCTACCGCCAGGCCAACCCCAGCACGACCAGCCCCCAGTGTTCCGCGCAAAAGGCCTTGATCGAGCCCACACCGTACTGAGCACGCGAGGCGGCGTAAGCTGCCCACCTGGATCGCTGCGACATGCCACGGAGACGAGTGCATGGATCAGGAGGCTGGCTCCACGTTCGACGTGTTGATCATCGGTGCCGGTCTGTCCGGCATCGGCATGGCCTGCCATCTCGCCATGGATCATCCGCAGCTGCGCGTGGCGCTGATCGAACGGCGCGCCGCGATGGGCGGCACCTGGGATTTGTTCCGCTATCCCGGCGTGCGCTCGGACTCGGACATGTTCACCTTCGGCTACGCCTTTCGCCCCTGGCATGCGCTGGATGTGATGGCCGACGGCGATGCCATCCGCAACTACGTCATCGACACCGCGCGCGAATACGGCGTGCACGACAAGATTCACTACGGCTTGAAAGTGCTCGCCTCCTCATGGTCAAGCGCACAGCGCCTGTGGCGCGTGCAGGTGCTCGACGAGTCGCGCGGCGAAACGCGCGACTTCACCAGCCGTTTCCTCATCGTCTGCACCGGCTACTACAACTACGATCGCGGCTACCTGCCGGCGTTTCCCGGCGTGGATAGATTCCAGGGCCAGTGCGTGCATCCGCAGCAGTGGCCGTCCGGGCTGGATTATCGCGACAAGCGCGTGGTGGTGATCGGCAGTGGCGCAACGGCGGTCACGCTGGTGCCGGCGATGGCGGGAGACGCCGCACACGTGACGATGCTGCAGCGCTCGCCCAGCTACATCCTGTCGTTGCCGCGCTACGACAAGATCTCCGCGGTGCTGCAAAGCTTTCTGCCGAAGTCGCTGGTGTTTCGCATGGCGCGACAGCGGAATATTTTTCTCACGCGGCTTATCTACAAGGCCGCGCGACGCTGGCCGGAAAAAGTGCGCGCATTCCTGGTCTCCGGTGTGCGGCGCCAGCTGGGCGAGGGTGCCGACATGCGGCACTTCACGCCCGTCTATGAGCCGTGGGACCAGCGCTTGTGCGTGGTGCCGGACGGCGACCTGTTTGCCGCGATCAGGAGCGGCAAGGCCTCCGTCGTCACCGATGGCATCGCCACGTTCACGGAGCGCGGCATCCAGTTGGCATCGGGTGAGCATATGGATGCCGATATCGTCATCACGGCCACCGGGCTCAACATGCAGACGCTCGGCGGCATGAAGCTCGACGTGGACGGACAGCCGCGCGTGATGGGCGATCTGGTCACCTACAAAGGCGTGCTGCTGCAGGACACGCCCAACTTCGCCTGCATCTTTGGCTATACCAATGCGCCGTGGACGCTCAAGGCAGATCTTGCGGCGAAATACGTGTGCCGCCTGCTTGCCTATATGCGCGAATGTGGCGCGGAAGTGGTGACGCCGCGTGCGCCGGACGATGAGCGACAGGGCGAATCGATCATGGCTACGCTTACCTCCGGCTATGTGCAGCGTGGTGCGCCGGTGTTGCCCAAGCAGGGGCGTGAGCTGCCCTGGCGGGTGTCGAACAACTACGAGCGCGATTGCGAGATGCTGCTCAAGCAGCCGGTGGCGGATGGGGCGTTGGAGATGGTGACGGTGCGATAGCTTCTTGTGGGAGCGCACCCTGTGCGCGACAACCTCACGGAGCGATACCGACACGGCGCCGCAGTCGCGCACAGGGAAAACCGATTGAACAACTATGAGCGCGATTGCGAGATGTTGATCAGGCAGTCGGTGGCGGATGAGGCGTTGGAGCTGGTGACGGCGCCATAGCTTGTTGTGGGAGCGCACCCTGTGCGCGACAACCTAACGGAGCGATACCGGCACGGCGCCGCCGTCGCGCACAGGGTGCGCTCCCACAGGGGAGAACCTAGCGCATTAAGGACGCTGCACCGCCTTCTTCCACTGCATCACCCACCCTGTGAGATCCGCAAACTGCTTGTCCTGCCCCTCGCGCATCGACATGCCTACCGCCGCACCCGCCACGCGACCCGACGGATCGATCAACATCAGGGTCGGATAAATGCTCACGCCCAGCGTATCGATCAACGCCTGCCCGTCGTGCAGCACCGGCCAGCTCAAACCACGATCGGCCACGAACTGGCGCGCCGTGGCAGCGTCTTCATAGGTGATGGCGACAAAATTCATGTCAGCGTTCGCGTGCGCATAAGCATTGAGCACCGGCACTTCGGCAATGCACGGCGCACATTCGGCGAAGAAGAAACTCACCAGCGTGTAGCGACCGCGCAAATCGCTGAGCCGCTGCGTATTGCCTTTGAGCGACGGCAACTCGAACGGCGGGAAGGCACTGCCGCGCCCAAACGAAAAGCGACCCGCGCCCGTGCTCGTGCCCGGCGGCCGCAAGCGCAGCATCGCGGCATTGGCCTTGCTGTCCATCGTGCTGCTGTAACTGCGGCCCTGGCCGAGCTGCTGCGCGAACGCGGCATAGCTCAGCGGCTTGCCGGCAGCGTCGAGGTAATGGACGTCGGGTGAGGGACCCAGCTGCAAGGTGGCGACGAAGCCTTGCTCACTGCTCCGCGACTCCGCTGCGTGCAGCGGGAAGAACATAAGCGCAAGGGCGAACAGACCAAACAATCGCGAAGCATGCCGCATGCGGGCTCCCTTCGAACAAGTGGGCCGGCGCAGTTGCGCCGGCCCGTAGTGCGCTTACTCGCCGATGGTGAGCAGCGAGGCGTTGCCGCCAGCGGCGGTGGTGTTGATGGTGAGCGTGCGCTCGCCGGCAAAACGCAGCAGGTAGTGCGGGCCGCCGGCCTTCGGGCCGGTGCCCGACAGGCCTTCGCCGCCGAACGGCTGCACGCCGACCACCGCGCCGATCTGGTTGCGGTTGACGTAGCAGTTGCCCACGCGCGCACGGCTCTGGATGAACTCCACCGTGTCGTCGATGCGGCTGTGGATGCCCAGCGTGAGGCCGTAACCGGTGGCGTTGATCTGGTCCACCACGTTCGGCAGCTCGTCGGCCTTCCAGCGGATCACGTGCAGCACCGGACCGAAGATCTCGCGGGTCAGCGTGGCCAGGCCCGGGATTTCATAAGCACGCGGCGCGAAGAACGTACCGTTGCCGGTGGTGGCCGGATCGAGTGTGACCTCGCCGATCTTCTTCGCTTCCTTGTCCATGCGCGCGGCGTGGTCGACCAGGATCTTCTTCGCATCCTCGTCGATCACCGGGCCCACGTCGGTCGACAGCTGGCCCGGATCGCCCACCTTCAGCTCGGCCATCGCGCCGGCAAGCATGGCGTTGACCTTGTCGGCGATGTCTTCCTGCACGAACAGCACGCGCGCGGCGGAGCAGCGCTGGCCGGCGGACTGGAACGCCGAGGAGATCACGTCCTTGACGATCTGTTCCGGCAACGCGGAAGAGTCGGCGATCATCGCGTTCTGGCCGCCGGTTTCGGCGATCAGCGCGGCAATCGGCGCATTGCGTGCAGCAAGGGCGCGGTTGATTGCCCACGCGGTTTCCGTCGAGCCAGTGAACGCCACGCCAGACACGCGCGGATCGCGCGTCAACGCGGCACCAACCGTGGCGCCATCGCCCGGCAGATACTGCAGCACGTCGGCCGGAACGCCAGCGTCATGCAGCAGCTTCACGGCGACGTAGCCGATCAGGCTGGTCTGCTCGGCGGGCTTGGCGATCACGCTGTTGCCGGCGGCGAGTGCGGCGCTCACCTGGCCAAGGAAAATCGCCAGCGGGAAGTTCCACGGGCTGATGCAGACGAACACGCCGCGGCCATTCAAGAACAGCTGGTTGCTCTCGCCGGTGGGACCGGGCAACTGTTCCGGATGGCCAAACAGGCGGCGCGCCATGGTCGCGTAGTAACGCAGGAAGTCGGCCGCCTCGCGGATTTCGGCAATGGCGTCGGGCAGGCTCTTGCCCGCTTCGCGCACGCACAGTGCGATGAATTCGCCGCGACGCGCTTCGAGCTGCTCGGCGGCGTGCTCGAGAATCGCCGCGCGGCTGGCAGCCGGCAGACGATCCCACGCGTGATGCGCGCTCACCGCATTGGCCAGCGCCTTGTCGACCGTCGCGCTATCGGCGGTGACATAGCTGCCCACCACCTGGCGACGATCGGCCGGGTTGGTCACCTGCACGGTGGCGCCGGTGCTCTTGGCGCCCGGCACCAGCGGCTCGGCGTTCCACGGACCGCTCTTGCTCTGGATCGCCTCGGCGAGGGCCTTCAGTTCGTTGTCGTTGGAGAAGTTGACGCCCATGGAATTCTTCCGCAGTTCACCGTAGAGATTCACCGGCAGGGGGATGCGCGGGTGAGGGATGGAGGCAAAGGAGCGCACGGTCTCGCAGGGATCGGCGACCAGTTCGCGCACCGGCAGCGTTTCGTCGACCACGCGGTTGACGAAGCTGGTGTTGGCGCCGTTTTCSAGCAGGCGGCGCACCAGGTAGGGCAGCAAGTCTTCATGCGTGCCCACCGGCGCGTACACGCGGCACGGCACGTTGAGATTCTGCTTGCCGATCACTTCGGCATAGAGGTCCGTGCCCATGCCGTGCAGGCGCTGGTATTCGTACGGACGGTTCTGCGCCAGGTGATGCACCGCGGCGATGGTGTGCGCGTTGTGCGTGGCGAACTGCGGGTAGATCAGCGCCACGCCGGCGTCGAACAGCTTGCGTGCGCACGCCAGGTACGACACGTCGGTGTTCGGCTTGCGCGTATACACCGGATAACCGGCAAGACCGTTTTCCTGCGCGCGCTTCACTTCCGCGTCCCAGTACGCGCCCTTGACCAGGCGCACATACCAGCGACGGCCACTGGCGCGTGCCGTTTCGATCAGCCAGTCGATCACGAACGGGGTGCGCTTGGCATAGGCCTGCACGACGATGCCGAGGCCGTTCCAGCCTTCCAGCGACGGATGTGCGAACACGTCGCCGAGAATATCCAGCGACAGTTCCAGACGATCGGCTTCTTCCGCATCGACGGACAGCGCGATGCCGTTCTTCATCGCCAGCTGCGACAGTTCCAGCAGCTTGGCGGTGAGGTCGCGGCGGGCGATATCGCGCTTGGCCACTTCGTAGCGCGGATGCAGCGCGGAGAGCTTCACCGAGATCGACGGCGCATCCGTGTGGTTGGCGAACGGACCGCGCGAACCGATCGCGGCGATGGCGTTGCGGTAGTCCTGCTGATAACGCTCGGCGGTTTCGCTGGTGAGCGCCGATTCGCCCAGCATGTCGTAGGAATAGCGATAGACCGCATATTCCTTCTGCGCGCAACGATCCAGCGCCTCGCCGATGGTGCGGCCCATCACGAACTGGTGGCCCATGATGCGCATGGCCTGGCGCACGGCGAGGCGGATCGCCGGTTCACCCGCGCGACCCACCAGGCGACGCAGCGCGCCGGTGAAATCGTGGCGCGTCTCTTCCGACAGCGTGACCAGCTTGCCGGTAAGCATCAGGCCCCAGGTCGACACGTTGACGAACAACGACTCGCTCTGGCCCAGGTGCTTCTTCCAGTTCGCATCGCCCAGCTTGTCGCGGATCAGCTTGTCGGCGGTGGTCTTGTCGGGAATGCGCAGCAGCGCCTCGGCCACGCACATCAGCAGCACGCCTTCTTCCGACGACAAGTCGTACTGGCGCATGAAGGATTCGACGGCGCTCTGGTCCTTGGCGCGTACGCGCACCCGGGTGACCAGTTCGGCGGCCAGGTCGATCACCTTTTCGCGCTCGACCGGCGGCAGGGTGGCCTGGGCCAGCAGGTCGTTGACCGCTTCGGTCTCGTCGCGCAGCCAGTTGGCGGTGATGCGCGCGCGTGCCGGCTCGACAGCGGTCGGCAATTCGGGGCTGAGAATAGGTTGTGTCACAGGGTTTTAGCCGAAACGTGATGGGGCGGGGAATCGCGGGATTGTACGCGTGGGGGCATACGCACGCGACCGTACGTGGTGCTGCGGTGCGGTAGGCGGGCGCCGACACCTTATATATGGGCGGGATTGGCGGTTGGGTAGTAGGCGGGGGCGAGGAGTGAGGGCGTGAAGACCAGCCACCCGGACCTGACGTACGGTCGTGCGACCCATGGGATCTCACGCGAGGCGTGTGGCAAACCGTCGCACCCGGTGCGCGGCGTCAGGTCGCCAGCGTGGGCGCCGTCGTCGCGCCGTCTCTATCCCCATGACAATCCACGCAAACGCGCTGAGATCAAGCTGACACAATGATCAGTGCGCACATCCTTGCGCATTCATCCCTGCTTCAAATCAAGCACATGCGTCATTCTTGCTCCCCGACGCGGTCGCGGCCTATCATGCTTGGGTTCCAGGCACGCCGGGTTCTCATGATCGTGCTTCGACCAGCAGCAGCCGGCTTGCCGTGCGCAACGATGTGGCTCAAGCCCAATCGTGCACTGAGCCGTCGCGACCTGCGTCGATTGATCGGAGTTCTGGCGGCGCTGGCGCTGACGACGGCCGTGTTGGGAGCATGGCAGGGGAATGTCTTCGCTCCTTTGTTTGCACTGGTCGAGTCCTCCGCGGTGGCTTTCGCCCTTGGCGTAGCCTGGCGGGCCGGCGACCGCAGCGAACGCATCACCCTCGACGAGTCGTCGCTGGAGGTGCAATCCCTGCCAGGTCGTCGCAGTGCGCGCTTTCCCACGTATTGGGTGCGCGTGAAACTGCGGTCCGGTCAGGGGAGGGCGCGTCTGCTGCTGACGTCGCACGGACGCGAGCTGGAAATCGGTAGCTTTCTCGGGGAAGAGGAGCGTGCCGAGCTGTCAAGGAAACTCATGGTGTTGCTGGCGGAGCTCAACCAACAGCAGCGCAGGTAGGTTCAACAAAGGTGCAAACATGACATCTGGCGGCATCAAGCCTGGCAGCATCAAGCGAGCAGTAGCGGCAAGCGCGCTCTTCGCTCTCACCATGTTCGGCGGCGTGGCCCTGGCCAATCCGCAGCCAGGGCAGTTGAACATGACCCGCGGCGCGTCGACCTGGTCGCCCGAGGCTTACTTCCTTAACAACGTTGCCCTCGGCGTTTGCGTCGTGATCGGCATCCTTGTGTTCGGCGCGATGTTCATCGCGATGTTCCGCTTCCGCAAATCGCGCGGCGCGGTCGCCGAAAAGTGGTCGCACAACACGACGCTCGAGATCGTGTGGACCACCATCCCCGTGATCATTCTCATCGTGCTGGCCTATCTCGCCACGGGCGGCCTGCGCACCTTCGCCGACACCACCGGTTCGGAGATGACCGTCAAGGTCACCGGTTACCAGTGGAAGTGGCGTTACGACTATGTCGAATACAAGGGCAAGGCKATCGACAAGGTCGGCTTCATGTCCAAGCTCGATCGCGAGAGCGACGAGACGCGCCAGCTGCATTCGGGCCTGGACCCGAACGCGGTGAAGGTCGACGGTTACAACACCTACCTGATCAATGTGGACAAGCCGCTGGTGGTGCCGGTGGGCACCAAGATCCGCTTCGTGATCACCGCCGGCGACGTGATCCACTCCTGGTGGGTGCCGGCGCTGGGCTGGAAGATGGACGCCATCCCGGGCATCGTCAACGCCGCCTGGACCAACATCATCGAGCCGGGTGTGTATCGCGGCCAGTGCGCCGAGCTGTGCGGCCAGGATCACGGCTTCATGCCGATCGTGGTGCAGGCCTTGCCGAAGGCCGAATTCGAAAAATGGCTGGCCGATCAGCAGGCCGAGGCGAACAAGCCGCAGCAGCCGGCGCAGCCTGCCGCTCCGGCGGCAGCTTCCACCGCTGCCGCGCCCGCCACGGCGCAGGCAACCGACGCACCTGCTTCCCAGGGCCACCAGGGCTAATCGCCCATCACAGCATTCGTATTTAGGTAGAGGTGCAAGGCATGGCCCACGCAGCTACACACGATCACCACGACGACCATCACGGCGCGCCGAAGAATTTCTTCGTGCGCTGGTGCATGTCCACCAACCACAAGGACATCGGCACGCTGTACCTGGTGTTCTCGTTGCTGATGTTCTTCATCGGCGGCAGCTTCGCGATGGTGATCCGCGCGGAATTGTTCAAGCCCGGCCTGCAGCTGGTGCAGCCGTACTTCTTCAACGAAATGACCACCATGCATGCGCTGGTCATGATCTTCGGCGCGGTGATGCCGGCCTTCGTGGGCCTGGGCAACTGGATGATCCCGCTGATGATCGGTGCGCCGGATATGGCGTTGCCGCGCATGAACAACCTGTCGTTCTGGATCTTGCCGTTCGCCTTCTCGYTGCTGCTGTCCACGCTGTTCCTGCCCGGCGGTGGCCCGGCCGGCGGCTGGACCATGTACCCGCCGCTGTCGCTGCAGGGTGACTCGGTCGCCTACCTGGTGTTCGCCGTGCACTTGATGGGTATCAGCTCCATCATGGGCGCGATCAACATCATCGCGACCATCCTCAACATGCGCGCGCCGGGCATGGATCTGCTGAAGATGCCGGTGTTCGTGTGGAGCTGGCTCATCACCGCCTTCCTGCTGATCGCCGTGATGCCGGTGCTCGCCGGTGCGGTGACCATGCTGCTCACCGACAAGTACTTCGGCACCAGCTTCTTCAATGCGGCTGGTGGCGGCGACCCGGTGCTGTTCCAGCACATCTTCTGGTTCTTCGGCCACCCCGAGGTCTACATCATGATCTTGCCGGCCTTTGGCCTGGTCTCCGAGATCATCCCGACCTTCGCGCGCAAGCCGATCTTTGGCTACAAGGCGATGGTGTTCGCCATTGCCTCCATCGCGTTCCTGTCGTTCATCGTGTGGGCGCACCACATGTTCGCAGTGGGTCTGCCGCTGGGCGGCGAAATCTTCTTCATGTACGCCACCATGCTGATCGCGGTGCCGACCGGCGTGAAGGTGTTCAACTGGGTCAGCACCATGTGGGGCGGCTCGATGACCTTCGAAACGCCGATGCTGTTTGCCATCGCGTTCGTCATCCTGTTCACCATCGGCGGCTTCTCCGGCTTGATGCTCGCGCTCGCGCCGGCTGACTTCCAGTATCACGACACCTACTTCGTGGTGGCCCACTTCCACTACGTGCTGGTGACCGGTGCCATCTTCGCGATCATCGCGGGCGCCTACTACTGGCTGCCGAAGTGGACCGGCCACATGTATTCGGAAACGTGGGGCAAGATCCACTTCTGGAACAGCGTGATCTGGGTGAACGTGTTGTTCTTCCCGCAGCACTTCCTGGGCCTGGCCGGCATGCCGCGCCGCATCCCCGATTACAACGTTGCGTTTGCCAACTTCAACATGATCAGCTCGATCGGCGGCTTCCTGTTCGGCGCCTCGCAGTTGATCTTCCTCGGCGTGATCGTGCACGCGGTGTGGTTCTCCAAGAAGAAGGCACCCGATCGCGTGTGGGAAGGCGCCAAGGGCCTGGAGTGGACGCTGCCGTCGCCGGCGCCGTATCACACGTTCGATGTGCCGCCGGTCATCCATGATGACGAACTGGCACACGGTCACGTCGAAGATTGATCCAAGCATTGCCGCTCCGGTGTCGCGCCGGAGCGGAAGGAAGCGAAGCGATGAACCAGCCGTCCATGACAACGATCGAGCAAGCCCGCAAGAAAGGTGTGCGACTCACCGTCACGGTGGTTGGCACCATCGCCTTTGCGATCTTCGTGCTCTCGTTGTTGCAGGGGCTGAAGTACTCCTGACGCAACCGCCGTATTCCTCCGCGGTGCCGAGCGGCATCACGGGTTGCAGCCCGGGCGACCATTGCGCGGGCGGAAGTAGACAGAGCATTCCATAGGGATCTCAGCATGGCCCAGCAAGAAGGCGTTTATTTCGTTCCATCCAAGAGCCAGTGGCCGATCGTGGCTGCGGTGGTCATGTTCGTCACCGTGCTCGGTGCCGCGCATTGGCTGAACGCTCCCCCGGGTGAAGCGGGCTTTGGCAAGACGATGCTCACCATCGGCTTCATCGGCATCCTGCTGATGTTCTTCGGATGGTTCCGCTCGGTGATCCGCGAATCGCTGGCGGGCAGCTACAACAACCAGGTGGACCGCTCGTTCCGCATGGGCATGATGTGGTTCATCTTCTCCGAGGTGATGTTCTTCGGCGCCTTCTTCGGTGCGCTGTTCTACGCCCGCATGTTCGCGGTGCCGTGGCTCGGCGGCGAAGGCCATGGCGTGCTGACCCACCAGTTCCTGTGGAGCGACTACGCCGCTTCGTGGGGCGCCGGTGGCGGCGGTGGTCCGGAGCGCATCGGCGGCAATTTCGAGACGGTGCTGCCCTGGGGCCTGCCGCTGCTCAACACGCTGATCCTGCTGTCCTCGAGCGTCACGGTGACCATTGCTCACCATGCGCTGAAGGCCGGCCAGCGCGCCAAGATCCTGTGGTTCCTCGGCTTCACCGTGCTGCTGGGCTCCACCTTCCTGTGGTTCCAGGCGCACGAGTACATCGAAGCCTATAAGGAGCTCAACCTCACGCTGCAGAGCGGCGTCTACGGTTCGACCTTCTTCATGCTCACCGGCTTCCACGGCATGCACGTGACGCTGGGCACCATCATGCTGGCCATCATCTGGCTGCGCGTGGCCAAGGGTCACTTCACCAAGGAACACCACTTCGCGTTCGAAGCGGTGGCCTGGTATTGGCACTTTGTGGACGTGGTGTGGCTGGGCCTGTTCATGTTCGTCTACATCCTCTGAGACGCTGGCGCGTCGCAGCGGCCAAAAAGCCCGCCGAAAGGCGGGCTTTTTGTTGGGGGGATCACACCCTCTACGCCCCTTTGTAGGAGCGCACTTGTGCGCGACCGCAGAGCCCCGTCGTCTCCGCTCCGTRGGGTGGTCGCGCACAAGTGCGCTCCTACAAGGGGACCGCTGCCCCCCAAACCAAAGGCCCGCCAATGGCGGGCCTTCGATGGAACCAGATGTCGCAGCGGAGCGCTGCCGACCGCGGGAAGCTACAATTACTGGCCCACGCCGTGCGGGTGGAGCCAGCCCATCCAGATGCCGAACACGACCATCAGGATGAGCAGCACCGACAACCCGATGCGACGCGTCAGCGCCCACACCGTGCGCTTGCTGCCTTCCTTGTCGGTCATCATGAAGTACAGGGCCTGACCAAGATTGAACAACACCACCAGCAGCAGAATCACCAGCGCATATTTGTAGATGGTTTCCACGTGATTGGTCCGAACGTTTTTGACATCCGCAGTATAGCGGTCGTGCACGGCGCCACCGCGTGAAGTGGCTGCGCCGTCCATCCTGGTTCGCACTGCTGCTCACAGCGGTGAGTGCCTTGCTGTTCATACGTTTGGGCGTGTGGCAGCTGCATCGCGCGGACGAGAAAGAGCAGATTCTGCGACGGTATGCCACAGCGGAAACCGCGGCTCCGCGCGACTTTGCCGCAGTGGCCTCAAATCCCCCCATCGATGCGTTTGCCCGCGTCAACGTGCAGGGCAGCTACCTCGCCGATCGCATCTATCTGCTCGACAATCCCAAGCATGACCAGCGCGGCGGTGTGGAAGTCTATGCGCCTTTCCGTCCGCGCAACGGCGATCGTCTGTTGCTGGTCGATCTGGGATTTCTTCCGGGCAACGGCACGCATCAGGCGCCGCAATTACCACCGTTGCCCGCCGGCCCGCTGGAGCTGCACGGCCTGTATGTGCCCGCGCCCGGCGTTGGTTTTGAAATGGGCGGCAATGCCCTCGCCCTGCAGAAGAGCTGGCCAAAGACCACGGTTTATCTCGAGCTTCCCCAGGTGGCGGCCGATCTTGGCGCTACGCTGTATCCGCAGGTGCTCGCGCTCGACGCGGAGCYTGCATCCATCTACGTGCGCGAACACACCATCGATTTCTCCTCGATGCCGCCCGCGCGCCACCGTGCCTATGCATTCCAGTGGTTCACCTTCGCCGTGGCGGTGGTGGTGATCCTGCTGGTGCTGCATCGTCGTCGTCCTTCCCGACCGGACCAGTCATGAATACACCCGATCCCGCCGCACTGCGCGCAAGCCGACGAAAACTGCTGTTGATCATGCTGGTGTTTGCCGCGCCGATCGTGGCGGCCATGCTGCTCACCTTCGCGGGCTGGCAGCCCTCGGGCAAGGCCAATGGCCTTGCCGTGATGCCGCAGCGCAATTTCGCCACCGAGCAGGTGCCGGTGTCGCTCACCAATGGCGACACCTGGGCGTGGCGCGCGAAGGAACCGCAGCTCACCCTGGTCGCCCTGGCCGGTCCAGGATGCGCCGAGAAATGCATGGACGTACTGACCAAGATGGCCGCGGCGCGCCTCACGCTCAACCAGAATGCACCGCGCCTGCGCCTGCTCTACGTCGGCAAGCCGCCGGCAGATGCTGCTGCCACGGGGATGACGAACTACTGGAAGCTCGGTCAGGATTCGATGGGCGCGCTGGCTCCCTTCGCACCGACCACGCCGGACAGCGTCAATGCACTGTTGGTGGAATCGGACGGCACCGCGTTGTCGTTCTATCCCGCAGGCTTTGATCCCACCGGCTTGCGCAAGGATCTGCAGAAGGTGATCCGCTGATGACGTCCCGTTCGATCAGGGTGCTGCGCGGGCTGGCCTTGCTCGCTGCCGTGTTCGCCTTTGGCGTGGTGATGTTCGGCGCGTTCGTGCGTCTGTCCAATGCCGGGCTGTCTTGCCCGGACTGGCCGACTTGCTACGGCCGCGCGGCATGGCCGGAACAGCAGCACGAGATCGCGCAGGCGAATCAGGCTTTCCCTGATCGTCCCTACGAAACGCACAAGGCGTGGCGCGAGCAGGTGCATCGCTTTCTTGCCGGTACGCTGGGGACGCTGGTGTTTGCGCTGGCCTTGATCGCCAGCTGGCGTCGCCCATGGGCGCGCTATGCGGTGATTGTCGGCGCGCTATGCGCGGCGATCGGCGTTGGCATGTATATCAAGGGCGAGCATCACTGGTCCTTGCTGGTATCGCTGTTCGCGATCGGGCTGCCCTTGATCGCGGCGATCGGGCTTGATCGTCCGGGCGCGTGGCGCATCAGCGTGCTCGCGCTTTCCGTGGTGGTGTTCCAGGCCATGCTCGGCATGTGGACGGTGACGCTGCTGTTGAAGCCCATCGTGGTGATGGGCCATCTGATGGGCGGCATCACCACCTTCGCCTTGCTGGCCTATGCGGCACTGCGTTTCGCTGGCGTGGGTGCCAACGACGACCGTCACGCGGCGCTGCGCAAGACCGTGATCGTCGGCATTGTCCTGCTGCTCGCGCAGATCGCGCTGGGCGGCTGGACCTCGTCCAACTATGCCGCGCTCGCCTGTGGCACGGATTTCCCCAAATGCCTCGGGCAGTGGATGCCGCCCACCGATTTCCAGCAGGGTTTTGTGCTGTGGCGCGGCATCGGCGTGAACTATGAAGGCGGTGTGCTCGACATGGCGGCGCGCAGCGCCATCCAGATTGCGCATCGCATCGGCGCACTGGTGGTATTTTGCTACCTCGCCTGGCTCTCGCACCGGGTGTCGCGTCGCGGCCTGCGTTCGCTGGGCGTGGCGATCGCGGTGGTGTTGCTGACCCAGGTACTGCTGGGCATCAGCAACGTGCGCTTCGGGCTGCCGCTGCCGGTGGCGACGCTGCACAATGGCGTGGCGGCGCTGCTCCTGTTTACCTTGCTGGCCACGCTGGCGCGCACGCAAAAGCGTCGCGAGGACGCGATGTTTGTTTCCCACGGATACCGATGACGATGAGCAGCCGTTTCCATGAGTACCTGGAACTGACCAAGCCGCGCGTAGTCGCGCTGCTGGTGTTCTGCGCCGTGATCGGCATGTTCCTCGCCGTGCCCGGCATTCCGCCGTGGCGTGCGCTGGTGTTCGGCACGCTGGGCATCTGGATGGCCTCGGGTTCCGCTGTAGCCTTCAATCACCTGATCGATCAGCGCATCGACAAAGTGATGGCGCKCACCGCCCATCGCCCTCTGGCCACCGGTCAGCTGAAGCCCAAGCAGGTGCTGACCTTTGCGCTCGCGCTAGGTGCAGTGTCGATGTTGATCCTGGTGTTCCTGGTCAATCCGCTGACCGCGCTGCTCACCTTCGGCGGTTTGATCGGCTACGCGGTGATCTATACGGCCTACCTCAAGCGCGCCACGCCGCAGAACATCGTGATCGGTGGCCTGGCCGGTGCGATTCCGCCGGTGCTGGGTTGGACGGCCGTCACGGGTGCGCTGCATCMGTTTGCGCTGCAGCTGTGCCTGATCATCTTCGTGTGGACGCCGCCGCATTTCTGGGCGCTGGCGATCTTCCGCCGCGACGATTACTCCCGCGCGCAGGTACCGATGCTGCCAGTCACGCATGGCGTGGTGTTCACGCGTTGGCACGTGCTGTTCTACACGATCCTGCTGGTGCTGGTGACGCTGTTGCCGGCGCTCACGGGTTATAGCGGGATGGTTTATCTGGGCGGTGCGGTGGTGTTGGGCTTGGGCTTTCTTTATTACGCGATCCGTTTGCTCAATCCGCCGGATGAGTTTTTCGCGATGAAGGTGTTCAACTATTCCATCGTGTATCTGATGGCGTTGTTTGCGTTTTTGTTGGTGGATCATTGGGTGATGGAGCCGCTGGTGCAGCACCAGGGTGTGGTGTTTGAGCGTTCGCTCTAAGTAGGTTTCGTTCGATCGGCATTCCGGCGCAGGCCGCCCCTTTGGTCGTCATCCCGGCGTAGGCCGGGATCCAGGAGCGATATCGCCTGGTTTTCACGTCGAGGCCAGGGTGCCGCCTACGCGGCGGGCGTTTCGAACGGCTGCCGCCGCTCGAGTCACTTTTCTTTTGCTGGCCCAAAAGATCCCACGGGACTAGCTTCGCGTCGAAAGTAACCCAAAGAAAATGGCCTGATAACGCCCGCAGCATCGTGCTGGGATAAGCCCGAACGCTCGAGGCGCGTCTGATGGGACAACCTCCGAGGGTACACAGSGGRTACYKCMAAGCGCTGCGCAACGCGCCCGAATCGCTGAGGACTTARAGCGGGGCCTCGCTGCGCATYGGCTTCGGGCATCGCYCCSYCCTTTGCCGCGCCTGCCGCTTGTCTGTGGGAGCGCACCCTGTGCGCGACGGCCACGCTGGGGTGTACCGCTYCGTAGGYTTGTCGCRCACAGGGTGCGCTCCCACAAAGAGCGATCGCAAGATTGAATGGGCGYCACAGCGTGCGAAAYCCTTGTAGGAGCGCACTYGTGCGCGACCGYAGCGCCGCGGTGGATCGCTCCGGTTGGTCGCGCACAAGTGCGCTCCTACAAAAGATCTGCCGGCCCGGGCCTGCAACACGGGACGCTGCCCGGCTCTTGATGTCGCTCGTGACCTTCGGGGTCCCCGTAACCCGACCGCGCACCTGGAGGGCCGCAGGCCCGGAAGGCGCGTCATCCGGGGGGGGGCCTTCTCCCGGCCTTCCCAAAAAGGGGACTAGCTTTGCGTCGCGGGCAGGAGGACGGAAGCCCGCGGCAGGCGAGCCAGATCGCCGTATCGCTAAAACCAAACACCGGGGCGATGGATGATCAGCCAGTCGGCTGTCGAAAGGCGCGACCGATCCCCGTCCTTTCTGGGTGCGCCTGGGTGACGACCAAAACCTACCTGCGCTGGGCTCACACCAAAAACACACCCACCTCACCGCAACAACTTTCGCCCCCCAAACCCCCGTCACAGGGTTGACACTTGCGCACCGCAGCAAGACAATTCGCCCGCTACCGGGCGTTACGCGCCCTCAGTGGCCTCTGTCCTATCAACCCAAGGCATATGGACGTTTACCCTAGTCGCAACGTCGACATCCGCGAGCATCGGGTGCCGGCATTGCATAACAAGCTGATCTGCTGCGGCGACCGCCTGCGGTCGGCTGGCGCTTTCCTGGACTAGGGAAGACCGGCCCACCTCTGACGGCGCTGTTGGCGCCGTTAACGAGGAGAAAGGGCCATGAAGCTCCTTCGCGAATTCTTCCGCCTGCGCGTCGCACCCCGCGCGCTGGCAAGCCGTCGTGCGGATACCCGCCGTTCCTGGACGATCACTGTGCCTGCCCCGCTGGGCGAGGCGCAGTCTTCCCCGTCGTCCGACCTTCGTCATTCCGATGCCCCGCACGGCCGCCAGGCCGCGCGTTGGCAGGAACATGCTATTTCGCAAGCGCATCGTCATCTGCAACTGGTATCCAGTCACTGATGAAAACCTCGCCGCGCCTCGAGCTGCCGCGCAAGGGCTGGCCCCCACCAGTCCGCGGGCGTCGATTGCGACGAAGTTCGTAGCGCAGGCATTGGCGTCACGCGCGGGACAGGTCCCGCCGGCTCGCTGGTCCGGCTCAGATGTCACCGATTTCACGGAAGCGAGTCATGTTGAAGCACTCCACCCAGACCGTCGCAGGCAAGGCGGCCGGCACGAGCGCCGCCGCGCCGGTGCGCGTGGCCGTGGCGCAGGAAGCGTTCCGCCACAACGAGGCGCTGTATGCGGCGCTGGACACCAGTGCCGCCGGTCTGAACGAAGAGCAGATCTCCGAGCGCCTGGATCGCGACGGGCTCAACGAGGTGTCGCACGAGAAGCCGCCGCACTGGTCGGTGCAGTTGCTCACGGCGTTCAAGAACCCGTTCATCATCGTGCTGCTGGTGCTGGCCATCGTCCAGCTGGCGACGGACAGCTCCGATCTCACCGGCCCGATCATCATCGCGGTGATGGTGGGCATCAGCGTGCTGCTCAGCTTCACCCAGGAATACCGTTCGTCGAAGGCCGCGGAAAAGCTCAAGGCCATGGTGCGCAACACCGCCACGGTGACGCGTCGCGCGTCGGACGGCCATAGCGAGCGCATCGAAGTGCCGGTGAGCGAACTGGTCGCCGGCGACATCGTGCATCTCGCCGCCGGGGACATGGTGCCCGCGGATCTTCGCCTGGTATCGGCGAAGGACCTGTTCATCAGCCAGGCCATCCTCACCGGTGAATCGCTGCCGGTGGAGAAGTCCGCGCCCGCGCACCTGCATGGCGCCGACGAAATGGAAGGCGGCCAGCACGCTGACAATCCGCTGGATCTGCCCACCGTCTGTTACATGGGCACCAACGTGGTGAGCGGCACCTCCACTGCGGTGGTGGTGGCGACGGGTTCGCGCACCTACCTGGGTTCGCTGGCGCGCACCATCGTGGGCGAGCGCGTGCAGACCAGCTTCGATCGCGGCGTGAACAGCGTCAGCTGGCTGTTGATCCGTTTCATGCTGGTGATGGTACCGATCGTCCTGGCGATCAACTGGTACGACAAGGGCAGCTTCTGGGAAGCCTTCCTGTTCGCGCTGTCGGTGGCAGTGGGCCTGACGCCCGAGATGCTGCCGCTGATCGTCACGGCGAACCTGGCCAAGGGCGCCCTGGCGATGTCCAAGCGCAAGGTGGTGGTCAAGCGCCTCAATGCGATCCAGAACTTCGGTGCGATGGAYGTGCTGTGCACSGACAAGACCGGCACGCTGACGCTGGACAAGATCGTGCTGGAACGTCACCTCGATCTGTACGGCGAGGAGTCGGACGAGGCGCTGGAATACGGCTATCTCAACAGCCGCTTCCAGACCGGCCTGAAGAACCTGATGGACAAGGCGGTGCTGACCCATCGCGACCTGGAAGTGGTCGCGCAGCACTACCGCATCGTCGACGAGATCCCGTTCGACTTCCAGCGCCGCCGCATGTCGGTAGTGCTGGGCAATGGCGATGGCAACGAGTTGCTGGTGTGCAAGGGCGCCGTCGAGGAAATGCTGTCGATCTGCGCGTCGGCCAAGGCCGGTGACGAGATCCTGCCGATGACGGACGAGATGCGTGCCGACATCAAGGCGATGACGCGCGGCCTCAACGAAGATGGTCTGCGCGTGCTCGTGGTCGCCATCAAGCGCCAGCCGCCGGCCGGCCGTGCCTATGGCGTGGCGGACGAAAGCAACCTGATCGCGGTCGGCTGTCTGGCGTTCCTCGATCCGCCGAAGGACAGCGCGGCCACCGCCATCGCGGCGCTGCATCACCACGGCGTCGAAGTGAAGGTCATCACCKGCGACAACGAGGCGGTGACGCGCAAGATCTGCCGCGAAGTGGGCCTGGACGTGGAGCACTCCGCGCAGGGCAAGCACATCGAGCCGTTGAACGACGACGAGCTCGACGCGCTGGTCAAGCGCACCACCGTGTTCGCCAAGATGTCGCCGCTGCAGAAGGCACGCGTGGTGAAGTCGCTGCAGCGCCAGGGCCACACCGTGGGTTTCCTGGGCGACGGCATCAACGAYGCGCCSGCGCTGCGCGAAGCAGACGTGGGCATCTCGGTGGATACCGCCACCGATATCGCCAAGGAATCGGCGGACATCATCCTGCTCGAAAAGAACCTGATGGTGCTGGAAGAAGGCGTGATCGAAGGTCGCATCACCTTCGGCAACATCATCAAGTACATCAAGATGACCGCCAGCTCCAACTTCGGCAACATGTTCTCGGTGCTGGTGGCGAGCGCGTTCCTGCCGTTCCTGCCGATGCTGCCGTTGCAGATCCTGGTGCTTAATCTGCTGTATGACATCTCGCAGCTGTCGATCCCGTTCGACCGCATGGACGATGAGTACCTGCGCAAGCCGCGCAAGTGGGATGCCAGCGATATCGGCCGTTTCATGGTGTGGATCGGACCGGTCAGCTCGATCTTCGACATCACCACCTTCCTGCTGCTGTGGTATCTGTTCGGCGCCAATTCGAACGCGCACCAGTCGTTCTTCCAGTCGGGCTGGTTCATCGAAAGCCTGCTCACGCAGACGCTGATCGTGCACATGATCCGTACGCGCCGCATCCCGTTCCTGCAGAGCATCGCCTCGGCACCGGTGCTGGCCCTGACCACGGCGATCATCATCATCGGCATGCTGATCCCGTTCACGGCGATCGGCGGCAAGCTGGGCATGGTGCCGCTGCCGGGCATTTATTTCGGCTGGCTCGCGCTGACCGTGCTCACCTATTGCGTGCTGACGCAGTTGGTGAAGCTGGTTTACATCAAGCGGTACGGACGCTGGTTGTGAGGTGAGGGCGCGGCGGTAGAGTCTGCCGCGCCTCGCTAATTCGTCATTGCGGTTTGCCGGAATGACGGCAGCTATGCAACGCGAAATTTCGCCCTTGACGGGCAGTCACCAGCGTTTCCTTCAGTGCGACGCCGAGGCGTTTCGCTCCACACCAAAGACTCCCGCAAGGAAGTCCGCGGATGCTTCATGCATTCCGCCTACCCAAGGAGGTCGCGCCATGAAAGGCACCTTCGCTCTGCTCGATATCGCCGGCTACGTCGCCCTGCTGCTGTGGGGCACGCACATGGTCACCAGCGGCGTGCTGCGTGGCTACGGCAGCGCGTTGCGCCGCTGGATGGGTCGTTACCTCGGTCATCGTCCGGCCGCGCTGGGTTTCGGCGTGTGCGTCACGGCGATCCTGCAAAGCAGTACGGCCACCGGCCTGATGGCCACGTCGTTTGCCGCAAGCGGCTTTCTCGGTCTCGCGCCGGGTCTTGCCGTGATGCTCGGCGCCAACGTCGGTACCACGCTGATCGTGCAGGTGATGTCGTTCGATATCGCGGTGGTGGCGCCGGTGCTTATCCTGATCGGCTTCACCATCCATCGCCGCACCGACGATGTGAGTTACGAGAACATCGGCCGCGTCTCCATTGGTCTTGGGCTGATGCTGCTGGCGCTGCACCTGCTGGTGGGGGCGATGGCGCCGGTGGAAAACGCGCAGGTGCTGCGCGCCATCCTGCAGAGCCTGGCCAGCGAGCCGGTGCTCGCGATGCTGGTGGCCGCGCTGCTCACATGGGCCTGTCATTCGAGCGTGGCGGTGGTGTTGCTGATCGTCTCGCTGGCCAATGCGGGTGTGGTCGATGCCTCCGGTGCACTCGCGCTCGTGCTCGGCGCCAATCTCGGCGGCACCATTCCTGCCTTGATGGAAGCGCACACGCCGGTGGCGCGTCGCCTGCCGATGGGCAACCTGATGGTGCGAGCCTTCGGCTGCATCGTGTGCCTGCCGATGCTGCCGCTGCTGGCGCACTGGCTGGCACCGCTGGGCGCCTCGCCGGCGCGCATCGTGGTGAACTTCCATACGGCGTTCAATCTGTCGCTCGCTCTGCTCTTCATCGTGCCGGTGGAAAGGCTGGCGCGCCTGTTGGTGCGCCTGCTGCCCGATCCGCCCAAGCCGAACGATCCCGGCGTGCCGCAATACCTCGACGAGGGTGCGCTGGAAACGGCGAACGTCGCGCTGGCGAATGCCGCGCGCGAATCGATGCGCATGGCCGACATGGTGGAAGGCATGCTCACGGGGCTGGTGGAAGTGTTCGGCAAGGACGACCGCGCGCGGGCCACGGCGATCAGCCGCATGGACACCTCGCTGGATCGACTCGGCATGGCCATCCGTGAGTATCTCGCCGACCTCAACGGCGAAGCCTTGAACGAGGAGGACGGCGAGCGTAGCCAGGAGATCCTCGCGTTCGTGATCAACATCGAGCACATCGGCGACATCACCGCCAACAACCTGATGGAGTTCGCCGCCAAAAAGGCAGAGCGCGGCCAGGATTTTTCGGCCGAAGACATCCAGGACCTGGCCTTGATGCACACGCAGGTGATGGAAAGCCTGCGCCTGGGCCTCACCGTGTTCCTGCGCGGCGATGTGCGTGCAGCGCAGCAGCTGATGGCGCGCAAGGAGGTGCTGTGGAAGCTGGAGAACGAAGCGTCGGAGCGCCATATCCGTGCGCTGCGCGAACGTCGCGATGGCGGCGGCGGTGGAGACGTCTATCTGCGCATCTTGCGCGATCTCAAGCGTATTCACTCTCACCTGGCAGCACTCGCTTACCTGCCTTTGGAGCGCGCCGGTTTGCTGCAGGATCGCCTTGTTCGCGAGCCCGCGACGACCTGACGTAAGCCTCATTGGATAACGTACTCAACTTGTAACGGAGCAGCGGCACATTGGACCCGGACCCATCGACTGACATCGAAAATTCTTGCTGACCGAGTCGACCCCGCTACTGCGTTCACTCCCCCTGGAGTGACACCCGCACGCGGCGGCCGGCAACGGCCAGTCCGCGAGCGGGTCATGCGCTCGGTCTCCTGAAGAGACGCGCGCCATCCCCTTCGCAAACACTGCCTCATGGTCGATGACCGTGGCGGGCAGGCATGCCAAGTACTGCAAGGGGAATACCCATGACGCTACGCCTCACCTCGTTCTTCATCGCTCTCGCCGGTCTGTCCCTGGTTGCGTGTTCGCACCGCGCCGACGATCAGGCACCGTCGCCGCCGTTCGTGGAAGACCACGGCATGCTGCGTGTTCCCGCTGACTCCCCGCTGCGCAAGGCGCTCAGCATCGCACCGGTAGAGATGCGCGCCGCGCCTCATACGATGGTGTTTCCCGCCACGGTGGAATCGGATCCTGCGCGCACGGCCAACGTGGTGGTGCCGCTCACCGGTCGCATCACCGAGCTCAAGGTCGGGCTGGGCGATCATGTCGCGCGCAACCAGTTGCTGGCGGTGATCGAATCCGGCGATATGGCGCAGGCGTATGCCGATGTCGCCAAGGCCACGGACGCACTCGCGCTGGCAAAGAAAGGGCTCGATCGCGCGCGCGGCGTGCAACAGGCCGGTGGCAACGCGGTAAAGGACCTGGAAGCCGCACAAAGCACCTACAGCCAGGCCCAGGCCGAACTCGAACGCGCGCAGACGCGACTGCAATCGATCAATGTCGCCKGACAGGCCGGCCCCTCGCGCAGCATCCGCATCACCGCACCGGTGAGCGGCTACGTGACGGCGCTGTCCGCCGCGCCCGGCACCTATGCCAACGACACCACCACGCCGTTGATGACGATCGCCGATCTCGATTCGGTGTGGATCACGGCGAACGTGCCGGAGGTGGACGTGGGCGGCATCGCCAGGGGGCAGGCCGTCGATGCGACGCTGTCGGCCTATCCCGATCAGGTGTTCCACGGCCAGGTGGGGTTCGTCAGCCAGGTGCTGCAGGCGGATACGCGTCGCGACATGGTGCGCGCGGTGTTCGCCAATACGGATGGACGGCTGAAGCCCAATATGTTCGCGAAGGCCAGCATCGCCGTGGCGCAACCGGCACAAGTGTTCGTGCCAGAGTCCGCCTTGCTGATGAACAACGACAACACCACGGTGTTCGTGGAAGTGTCGCCGTGGGCATTCGAGCGTCGCACGATCGTGCTGAGCTACGACGAGTCGACCGATGCACGCGTGGTCAAGGGGCTGAAGGCTGGCGATCGCGTGGTGGTGAAGGGCGGAGTCCTGCTCAATGATTAACGCGATCTTCCACTTCTGCTTCCAGAAGCGCGTGATCTTCCTGGTGGTGTCGGTGCTGGTGCTGTGCTTCGGCTACTACTCGTGGACGCAGCTGGCCATCGAGGCCTACCCGGAACTGAGCGACGTCACCGCGCAGGTCACCACCCAGGTGCCGGGCCTAGCCGCTGAAGAGATCGAGCAGCAGATCACCACGCCGCTGGAGCGCGCGCTGGCCGGCACGCCGGGTCTGGTGGCCATGCGCTCGAGCAGCACGTTCGGCCTGTCGTTGATCACCCTGGTGTTCAAGGACGGCGCCGAGGATTACTGGGAACGCCAGCGCGTGATGGAGCGCATCGCACAAGCCACGCTGCCGTCCGGCATCACGCCCAGCCTCGATCCCGTATCTGGTCCAGCGGGCGAGATCTATCGCTACACGCTCGAATCGAACAGCAAGAATCTGATGCAGCTGTCGGAGCTGCAGAGCTGGGTGGTGATACCCGCGCTGCAGAAGATCCCGGGCGTCGCCAACGTGGATATCTTTGGCGGCTTCACCAAGGAGTTCCAGCTGGAGCTCGACCCCGCGCAGCTGCTGCACTACGGCGTGAGCGTGAACCAGGTGACCGGCGCGATCTCCTCCAACACGGCCAACGCCGGCGGTGGACGCATCACGCGCGGCGATCAGTCGTACATCGTCCGTGGCATCGGCATGGTGCACACGCTGAAGGAACTGGGCGACATCGTGGTCACCCAGAGCAACGGCGTCCCCGTGCTGGTGCGTGACCTGGGCAAGCTGCAATACGGTCATCAGGTGCGCCAGGGCATTCTGGGCAAGGACAGCAATCCGGACACGATCGAAGGCATCGTCGACCTGCTGAAGTACGAGAACCCGTCGCGCGTGCTGGAGAACATCCACGCCACCGTCGCCGACCTCAACAGGCAGCTGGCCGCACAGGATGTGCGCATCGTGCCGTACATCGACCGCGACGACCTGGTGAACGCGACCAAGGAAAAAGTGCTGCACACCGTGATGGAAGGCGTCGGCCTGGTGTGCATCGTGCTCATCCTGTTCCTGGGCAGCCCGCGCTCGGCCATGGTGGCTGCGGTGGCGATTCCGATGTCGCTGGTGACCGTGTTCATCCTGATGCAGTTCACGCATATGCCGGCGAATCTGTTCTCGCTGGGTGCGATCGATTTCGGCGTGATCGTGGACGGCACGATCGTGGTGACCGAGGCCATCCTGCGGCGCCGCGAGGAGAGGCCCAATTCGGTGCTCACCGAAGACGATGTGATGACGGTGACCAAGCACGTGGGCCGCTCGATCTTCTTCGCCACGCTGATCATCATCACGGCGTATCTGCCGCTGTTCGCGTTCGAGCATGCCGAGGGCAAGCTGTTCCGGCCGATGGCGTTCACCGTGGGCTATGCCCTGCTGGCGGCGCTGCTGTGCACGGTCACGTTGACGCCCGGTCTGGCGTACTTTGCGCTGCGCAAACCGCGCAAGCTGTTCCGCAACAAGCCACTTGAGCGCCTGCAGGCGGGATATACGGCCTGGCTTGGCAAGCTGCTCGGCAAGTTGCCCGTGGTCTACACGGTGGCGGGCGTCGCCCTGGTCGGCGTGCTGCTGCTGGGCGCCACCATCGGTCGCGAATTCCTGCCGGACCTGGACGAAGGTTCGCTTTGGCTGCAGGTGCAGATGCCATCGGGCCTGTCACTGGACAAGGCCAGCGAGATGACGGCCGAGCTGCGTCGCGTGATCCGCGAGTTTCCCGAAGTGTCGTACGTGGTGACGCAGCTGGGTCGCAACGATACCGGCACCGATCCGTGGACGCCGTCGCACGTGGAAGCCGGCGTGGGGCTCAAGCCGTACGACACCTGGCCGCATGGCGAGGACAAGGCGGTCTTCCTGCGCCGCTTCAATGCACGCATGCAGCAGATACCCGGCGTGTCGGTGGGCATCAGCCAGCCCATCGTCGATGGCGAGAACGACATGATCGGCGGCGCGCACAGTCCGCTGGTGCTGCGCATCTATGGCGACGACTTCACCGAGCTGCGGCGCGTGGGCAACCAGATTGTCGATGTACTGCACGGCGTGCGCGGCACGGCCGAGGCGTCGATCTTCCAGGAGCCGCCGATCCCGCAGCTGGCGATCACCGCCGATCGCGACGCGGCAGCGCGCTACGGTATCAATATCGGCGACATCAGCAACCTGATCCAGACGGCTATTGGCGGCACGCCGGTGACCCAGGTCTATGTCGGCGACCGCATCTACAACGTGACCACGCGCGTGTCGAACGAGACCGCCAACAACCTCGAAGCGATCGGCCAGTTGCCGTTGAGTTCCGCCAGCGGCGCGCAGGTGCCGTTGAAGCAGGTGGCGGATATCCGTTTCAAGACCGGCGAGAGCACCATTGCGCACGAGCAGGGCAAGCGCCAGCTGACCATCCGCGTGGACAACCGCGATCGCGCGCTTTCCGAGTATCTGGCCGACGCGCAGCAGCAGATCGACGCCAAGGTGCATTTCGACAAACAGAACTACAGCCTCCAGTGGGCCGGCACGTTCGAAAACCAGAAGCGCGCCCAGGCGCGGCTGGTGGTGGTGATGGCGCTGGTGATGGGCATCATGCTGGTGTTCCTGTTTGCCGAGTTCGGCAAGCTGCATCAGGCGGTGATGGTGTTGGCAGTGGTGCCGCTGGCTACCGTGGGCGGATTGATTTCGCTGCACCTGCGCGGCGAGACCTTGAACATCGCCACCGCGGTCGGCTTCATCGCACTGTTTGGCGTGGCGGTGCAGAACGGCATCATCATGATCGCCAACATCAACCGGGTGCGTAAGCACGGGCATGGGTTGCGCGATGCCGTTCTCGAAGGTGCGACCGAACGCTTTCGTCCCGTGCTGATGACGGCCACCGTGGCCAGCGTCGGCATGTTGCCCGCGGCGCTCGCCACCGGTGTTGGCACCGACGTGCAACGCGGTCTCGCCACTGTCGTGGTGGGCGGCCTGCCGATCGCCACGCTGCTGACGCTGTTCATCCTTCCGGGCTTCTACTTCGCTGTTGAGCGTGGCATCGAGCGCCATCGTCGCAAGCACCGTCCGCATCCCTCGCGGGAGCTGTGAACATGATCAAGACCACGTTTCGTCGTTCGCTACACGGCACGCTTGCCCTTGCCGTGGCCATCGCCTTGACCGGCTGCGCCGTGGGCCCGGACTACAAGCGGCCACAAGTGTCGTCGCAGGGTCAGTCGTACTCGCCCACGCCCATGGCCAGCGATACAGCATCAGTCGCTGGACCGGGCGGCGAAGCGCAGCATGTGCTCGCCTCGATGGATATCCCCGGGCAGTGGTGGACGCTGTTTCACTCCGAGCCGCTCAACGGCCTGATCGATGACGCGCTCAGGCACAATGCCGATATCGAAGCCGCGCACGCATCGCTGCAGGCGGCCTGGGAGTCGGTGTATGCGCAGCGCGGGGCATACTTTCCCACGATCAACGCGAGCGCGAATCCCACGCGTCAGGACTTTGCCAACGACGTGGCCAGCGGCGTGGCATCGAACGCTGATTTGTACACGCTGACCACGGCGCAGGTGAGTGTGTCCTATGTGCTCGATATCTGGGGCGCCAACCGCCGACAGGTCGAATCGCTCACGGCACAGGCCAATCAACAGCGCTTTCAGCTGGAGGCGACCTACCTCAGCCTGACCAGCAATGTGGTGAACACGGCCATCCAGGAAGCCTCGCTGCGAGCGCAGATCGAACTGACCCACAAGATCATCGACGAACAGGAAAAGATCCTCGGCACCTTGCAGCGCCAACAGGCGCTGGGAGATGTATCCGAAGCGGCCATTGCCGCGCAGGTCGCCACGCTGGAACAGAGTCGTGCCAGCCTGCCGCCGCTGGACAAGCAGCTCGCGCAACAGCGTGACCTGCTGGCAACACTGACGGGACGCACGCCGGACCAGCGCATCGATGCGCAGTTCGACCTTGACGGCCTGCAGCTGCCCACTCAGTTGCCACTGAGCCTGCCGGCCCAGCTGGTCGAGCAGCGCCCCGATGTGCGCGCATCCGAAGAGCAGCTGCATTCGGCCAGTGCGCAGGTTGGCGTGGCGATCGCCAATCGTCTCCCCAATGTGCAGATCAATGCGTCGCTTGGCACGGCGTCGGAGAAGACCAGCCAATTGTTCACCGCGGCCAGCGGCTTCTGGGCCGTGGGCGCCTCGGTGACGCAGCCGCTGTTCGACGGCGGCACGCTCAAGCACAAGCAGCGCGGCGCGGAAGCGGCGTATCGACAGGCGGCAGCTCAATACCGCAGCACCGTGCTCGGCGCCGTGCAGAACGTGGCCGATACCTTGCACGCCATCGACGCGGACGCTCGCACACTCGTTGCTGCCGAGCGCGCCGAACAAGCGGCGGCGCGCAGCCTCGACATCGCAAAACGCCAGTTGACGCTCGGCGATATCAGCGAAAGCGCCATGCTCAACGCACAGCTCACCTGGCAGCAGGCGGCGTTGAGCCTGGTGCAGGCGAGGGCGGCGCGTTATTCCGATACGGTGGCGCTGTTCCAGTCGCTGGGTGGCGGCTGGTGGCACAGGCAGGATGCGGGCAATGTGGCGGATGCCAAGTCACCTTGAGTTCCGCCGCTGGCAGCGTCAGTCCTGCAGTTCGATGTCCAGGCTGTCGAGCAGGGCCACCGCCTCGGGCAACGAGAAGCGTGCGCGCTTGATGTCGTTGTTGAAGATGTCGATGCGATAGTTCTGCGCGCCGCTGAAATTGGCGCCGACCAGCCGGGTGCGGGCGAACACGCTGTCGCGCAGGTCGGTGTCGCTGAAGTCCGCGTCCTCACCATTGGCATCGGTGAAATCGACATCGATCGCGCGGCAATCGATCAAGGCAAACTCGCGCAGGTCCAGCCCGAAGAATGACGAGTCGTTCAGTACGCAGCGCTTGAACACCCATGCCTTGGCCGTGCGTTGGCGTGGCCAGTGCGCCTTCGTCCAGTTGATGCCAACCATCTTGCAGTCGGTGAAGCGGGTACCGTCGAAGCCGCTGCCGGTGAGCACGGCCAGGCTCAGATTGCAGTCCTGGAATTCGCAGTCGCTGAAGCGGCACCGGGCGAGCGTCGCCTCGCTGAAGTTGCAGCGGGTGAAGCTGCAGTCGCGAAAGCGGATGCCATCGAGGGTGGCGCCGACCAGATCGAGGTCCGCCAACGACTCATCGTCATATTCGCGTTCGCTGAGGACGTGATCGGCCATGCGTTGAAGGCTTCAGCGTGAACCGGACTCGCACGCCACGCGTCGCTTGTGCCGCCACCACAGCACCAGCGCCACGATCAGGGCGGCGCCGCCGACCAGCCACAGGCCGTTCTGGCCACGGTGGATCCACATGGCCAGCCACTCGTGGTTGTCGGCGCCCAGGTAGCCGAGATAAACCCAGATCGGCACGCTGATCAGCGCGGCCAAGCCATCGAGCAGGAAGAAGCGCAGAAACGACACGCGATGCGTGGAGCCGGCCGTGATGAACACGGCGGTGCGCATGCCCGGCAGGAAGCGCGCGATGAACATCAGGCGATTGCCATAGCGCTCGAATTTCTCCTGCACCTTGGCGTAGCGCTCCGGCGTGAGCACGCGCGCGACAAAACGGATCTTGAGGATGCGTGCGCCGAAATGATGGCCGAGCAGGAACATGCCGGCATCACCGATCAGCACGCCGGCCATGCCGACGCCGAACATGGTGTGCACATTGGCGTAGCCCAGACCGGCGATCACGCCACCGGCGACCAGGGTGATGTCTTCGGGCAAGGGTACGCCGGCGCCGCACAGCAACAACGCGATGAATACCGCGAGGTAGCCGTTTTCGGCGAACACCGTGACCAGTCGTTCAAGTAGTTCCATCACCATCCATGCCCGGGCGGACTACCCATGCCTCACTAAGGGTCGATGATCCCATATGAAGACGTCCGTACGCTTGCGCTGGCGCACCTCGCTACGCTCCCTGTGGGCTGAGGCGCAATCTTGCAGGGCCAATAGTTAGAACCCTGTTCTTTTCATGCCGAGGCGGCATGCAGCGGCCACTGTGTCAGGCAGGTTACGCCGGGGGAGTGACCACGCGCCGGGCCAGCAACTCGCGCAGTTCAGCCTTTTCCGCGCTGTCGAGCGTGCCATCGCGGCTCTTGGCGGTGAGCCAGTCCCGGCGCTGGATCACGGCCTGTTCTTCCATGCGTTGCAGTGCGCCGAAGAACTCCGCGCGCTGGGCCTCCGGCTCGCCGACCACCAGGGCCGCCATCAGCTTCTGCAGGGCGGGGTATTCGGGCCGTTCGGCGAAATGTTCCACCAGCACGGCGGGGTTGATGCCCGGACGCGAGCGGGCCGTGTCGATCAGTTCGGCCAGCAGTTCCACGCCGGGTTTGTCCAGGCGCAGGAAGCCATAGGGTCGTTCCACCTGGTCGGCCATGCCCGGCTGTGCCAGCAGCGAAGCGATCGCGCTGCGTACCAGCGAGCGCTGCGCCACGGTGGGCCGCTGCAGCGCAGAGCGCGGCGCGGGCGTGGTGTCCAGCGTGGCGCGTGCGCCGGTGCGCTTCTCCAGCTCCTGCGCCATCAGATCGCGGAACGCGCCATCGGGCAGCCGGGCGATCAGCGGACGCGCGCGTTCGGCGAGGCGGGCGCGGCCGTCGAGGCTGGCGGTATCCACGTCGTGCGCCAGTTCGCCGAAGAAATATTCGGAGAGCGGCGTGGCGGCTTTGAGGCGCCTCTCGAAACCATCCTTGCCTTCCTTGCGGATCAGCGTGTCGGGATCTTCGCCATCGGGCAGGAACAGGAAGTACGCCTGGCGTCCGTCGCGCAGTCGCGGCAGCGCCGCTTCCAGCGCCTTCCATGCGGCAGCGCGACCCGCGCGATCGCCGTCGAAGCAGAACACCACGTCGGGCGCGGCGCGGAACAGCACTTCGGTGTGCTCGGGCGTGGTGGCCGTGCCCAGGGTGGCGACTGCGATCGGCAGCCCCGCCTGATGCATGGCGATCACGTCCATATAACCCTCGACCACCACGATGCGCGTGAGGCTGGGATTGGCCTGCTTCACCTGCCACAGCGCGAACAGTTCGCGGCCCTTGTGGAATAGCGGCGTTTCGGGCGAATTTAGGTACTTGGGGCCGGGCTCTTTTTGAGGAGTGCGGGCAGGGATGCCCGCTTCTTGACCTTCGCGCGCAGGAGGCGCGCTGGAAATAATGCGGCCGCCAAAGGCGATCACGCGACCGCGGCGATCAAGGATCGGAAACATCAAGCGTTCGCGGAATCGGTCGTAGCGGCTGCCGCGTTCGCTGCTCGCCACCATGCCCGCTTCGTTGAGCAGCTGCATGCGCTTATCGCTGCCGCCCAGCGCCTTGATCACGCCGTCAAAACCCGCCGGTGCCCAGCCGATGCGAAAACGCTGGATGGTCTGCGCATCGAGCCCCCGCTTCTTGCAGTAGGCCTGCGCGTCGGCGTTCTTGGGCAGCTCTTTTTCGTACCAGCCCGCCGCTGCATCAAGCAGGGCGTAGAGGTCGGTCTTGTCCTCGCGCTGGACGCGGTCGTCGCCGCCTTCGCGCGGCACGGTGAGCCCCACTGACTGCGCCAGTTCCTCCACCGCATCGGGGAATTCCAGGCGCTCATAGTCCATCAGGAACTTCACCGCGCTGCCGTGCGCGCCGCAGCCAAAGCAGTGGAAGAACTGCTTGGCGGGGCTCACGTAGAACGACGGCGTGCGCTCGTTGTGGAACGGACAGCAGGCCGTCCACTCGCGTCCCGCCTTCTTCAACGGCACGCGTCGCTCGATCACGTCGACGATGTCGACGCGAGTCAGCAATTCGTCGATGAAGCTGTCAGGGATACGTCCGCGCATAGTTACGTAGTCTATCGGTTGCGCACGTCGATGGCCGCTTTCACCCCCAGTTCGGGCCTCGCCAGCCACTGCGCCTGTCATCGGGCTGCCTTATGCTCCGATCGAAGCGTTGCGATGGCCGGGGGTGCCATGGGAAATGTGCTGGAAATGGCCAGATCGGGCCTGCAGGTACGGTTTCGACCGGCTGCGCCCGAAGACGCCGCGGTAGCCGTGCCATTGATCTACAGCTCGGGCCCGGTGGCGTTCGATTACGTGTTCACCACCCGCGATGGCGGCGATGCGCAGGCCTTCCTGCAGCACTGTTTTGTCGATGGCGCCGGCGAGTTTGGCTGGCGCAACCACTGGGTGGGCGTTGCCGAGGGCAAGGTGGTGGCGGTGGGCGCGGGCTTTGGCGCCGATGCGAAATGGCCGTTTACCCTGGCCGCGGCCAGGCAGATCATCCGCCACTACGGACTGCGCCGGGGGCTGGGCGTCATGGCACGTGGGCTGCGCGTGGAATCGGTGATCCAGCCGCCCCAGGACGATATGCACTACCTGGCGCATCTCGCGGTGCTGCCCGAGCTACGTGGCCACGGCATCGGCCGCGCACTCATCGATCAGCTGGTGGGCGCCGCACGCGAGACCGGACGCAGCCGCGTCACGCTGGATGTTGCCGCAAGCAATCCCAGGGCCGAGRCCCTCTACCGGCGCGCCGGTTTCAAGGTCGTGGGCGAGCGCATGTCACGACTCGCCAACGAACGCGGCCGGGTGCCCGACCACCGGCGCATGGAACGCATCATCGACTAGGGCGCGAGCCGGCCCTAGACCATGTGGATGACGCCGATGACGGCCAGCAGGGCCAGCAAGAACAGGATGATGAAGATCGCGAACAGCACCTTGGCGATCGCGCCGGTCGCGCCGGACAAGGTGCCGAAACCCAGCCAGCCGGTCACCAGCGAGACGATGGCGAGGATGATGGCCCACTTAAGCATGTGTCACTCCCATTGACGAAGGGCACCGGCGCAGCCGGTGGCCGTGCCGTTTTAGGGGCCCGACTGTGAAGGCCGTGCAGCTTCGTTGTGGAGGTAGTGCAAGTGCCGGGGCATCGCGCCAGGCGATGCACCGGGGCGCGCCCGCAGGCGGGGCGCGCTGTTCGATGAGGTGTAACGCCAGCGGGCGTCGAAGCCAGGCGATCAGCCGGCCAGGCGCGCCTTGATGCGGCCGGACACCACGCCCATGTCGGCGCGGCCGGCAGCCTTTTCCTTTACGGCGGCCACCACCTTGCCCATGTCGCGCGCCGAGCTGGCGCCCGTTTCGGCAATGGCGGCGGTGATCAGCGCGTCGATTTCCTCATCGCCAAGCTTGGTCGGCAGGTAGGTGTCGATCACCACCATCTCGGCGCGTTCGATGTCGGCCAGGTCCGTGCGGTTGGCGGCCTCGAACTGGGTGATCGAATCCTTGCGCTGCTTGACCATCTTCTCCAGCACGGCCAGCGTCTGCACGTCGTCGAGCTCGATGCGCTCGTCCACTTCGCGCTGCTTGATCGCGGCCAGGATCAGGCGGATCACGCCCAGGCGATCTTTCTCGCCGCCACGCATGGCGGTCTTCATGTCGTCGGTGAGCTGCTGCTTCAGGGTCATGAGGATTTTCCTTGGGAAACACAAAAGCCGGCGTTGCACTGGGCAACGCCGGCTAGTGTAGGTCTGCGAAGACACAGCGGCAGCGGATGGACGCGCCAGCTGCCTGGCTACCTGTCATGGCGCCTGGGCGCCACGAGAACCTCGGATCGTCCGCAGGGCGGACGAGGAGGCTCAGTACAGACGCGTACGACGCGACGTGTCGCGCGAGAGGCGACGCAGGTGACGCTTCACCGCGGCAGCGCGCTTGCGCTTACGCTCCTGGGTCGGCTTCTCATAGAACTCGCGCTTGCGGGTTTCAGCCAGGACGCCGGCCTTTTCGCAGGTGCGCTTGAAGCGACGGAGGGCAAGCTCGAACGGCTCGTTCTCGCGGACTTTTACGCTGGGCATGGAGACTCCAAGTGTTAGACTGGCTCGCCTGAACGAGCCGTTTGAATACGGTGAGCCGCGAAGTATAACGTGGAAACGACAGCAATTTCAAAGCCCCAGTACGAGCCGCCGGCAAACAAGCCGGTACTGGGCATCGAGACCTCTTGCGACGAGACCGGCGTAGCCCTGCTGCGCTGGGAACCGGGCGCGCCTGGCCATGGCCTGCTTTCACATACGCTTTACAGCCAGATCAAGCTCCACGCCGAATACGGCGGGGTCGTGCCGGAGCTGGCCAGTCGCGACCACGTGCGCAAACTGCTGCCTTTGGTGCGCGAAGCGATGGCCCAGGCTGGCTTGACGCCGGCCGACCTGGGAGGGGTAGCTTACACCGCCGGTCCAGGTCTCGTCGGGGCGCTGCTGGTCGGCGCCTCCGCGGCCCGTGCCATGGCCTGGGCGCTCGGTGTGCCGGCCATCGGCGTGCACCACATGGAAGGCCACCTGCTGGCCCCGCTGCTGGAGGACAACCCGCCCGAGCCGCCGTTCGTGGCGCTGCTGGTGTCCGGCGGCCATTCGATGCTGGTGGAAGTCAAAGCCATTGGCGAATACAAGATCCTCGGCGACACCCTGGACGACGCCGCCGGCGAAGCGTTCGACAAGACCGCCAAGCTGATGGGTCTGCCGTACCCCGGCGGTCCGGCGCTGGCCAAGCTGGCGCAGCAGGGTCGTCCCGGCGTGTTCCGCTTCTCCCGCCCGATGACCGACCGCCCCGGCCTGGATTTCAGCTTCTCCGGGCTCAAGACCCAGGTGCTGCTGGCCTGGCAGAACTCGGACCAGACCGAGCAGACCCGCGCCGACGTGGCGCGTGCATTCGAAGAAGCGATCGTCGACACCATGATCATCAAGTGCCGTCGCGCCCTGCAGGCCAGCGGCGCCAAGCGGCTGGTGATCGCCGGTGGCGTGGGCGCCAACCAGCATCTGCGGGCCGAACTGGCGRCAGCGGGTRCGAAGGATGGTTTCCAGGTGTATTTCCCGCGCCTGGCGTTCTGCACGGACAACGGCGCCATGATCGCCCTGGCCGGCGCCATCCGTCTTGCGCATGGACAGCATCAGGATGAGACCGTGCAGGTGTATCCGCGCTGGGACCTGGAAACGCTGCCGCCGGCCACGTAACGACACCCACCCTGTGGGAGCGCACCCTGTGCGCGACAAGCCAACGGAGCGGTGACGACGATACGCCGCAGTCGCGCACCGCAGTCGCGCAC